>JBPEXC010000171.1:0-7530 GCA_052032035.1 Acidimicrobiales bacterium
CCGTGGTCGTCGACGACGTCTCGCGGGCCCGCAACGCCCTCGACGAACTCGTCGGCGCCGACCTGGCCGGGGCCGTGCTCGCCCTCGGCTCGGTGCCGGCCGAGCTGCGGCCCCACCCCTCGGGTGGCGAACAGCGGGCCGGCGGCACCGGCGGCAAGGCCGCCCGCAGCCTCGTGCGGGCCACCCGCCCCGACGTCGAGCCCCTGCTCGACCGACTCCTCGATCGCACGGTGGTGCTCGACACCGACTGGCGGTCGGCCCTCGATCTCGCCCTCACCCGCCCCGACCTCACCGTGGTGACCAAGGCCGGCGACCGCTTCGCCCCCACCGGTTGGCGGGTCGGTCAGGGCGGCGCGGGCGCCACCGGTGCCGCCCTCGACGAGGCCAACGACGCTGCCGTGGCCGCCGCCGAGGCGGCGGAGGCCGCCGGCGTCGCCTACGCCGAGGCTCGCGCCGAGCGCGACGCGGTCCGCGCCGAGGTGAAGGACCTGGAGAAGGCCCTGGCCGCCGCCCGGGTCGATCTCGACAAGGCGACCGCCACCGACGAACGATCGGCCGGCCAGCTCGCCGAGCTCGCCGTCGACCGGGAACGCCTCGACCGTCAGCTGGCCGAGATCGCCGAGCGGACCACCCGTGACCAGGCCGAGCTCGAGTCGCTGCAGCTGCGTCTGCCCGGCCTCGAGGCCGACGAAGAGGCCCACGAGGAGCGAGCCCGCACGATGGACGAGGCCCGGGCTGCGCTGGAGGCGCAGGGCCGCACCCTCGCCGGCCGTCGCCGCGACCTCGAGGTCGAAGCGGCGTCGGTCACCCAGCGGACGACCATGCTCGAGACCCGCCACGGCGAGGTCGAGGGCCGCCTCGAACGCCTCGTCGCCGAACGTGCGGCCGCCGCCGCCCGCCGGGTCGAGCTCGAACGCTCCCTCGGTGTGGTCGACGAGCTCGCCGCCGGCATCGAGGGGCGCAAGGAGACACTGCAGGGCTGGATCGTCGCCCTGTCCCAGGAGCAGGAGGCGCAGTCGCAGGCCGCCCGGCAGGTGTCCGACCAGTTGTCGGCCCGCCGCAAGGAGCGCAGCGCGGCCGAGAAGCAGCTGGTCGAGGTGCGCGAGCGTCGTTCCCGGCTCGAGCTGTCCGACGCCGAGAACACCGTGCGGCTCGAGACCCTCACCGAGGCCGTCCGCCGCGAGCTCGACACCGAACCCGAGGTGGCGATGGCCGCCGAACGGCCCGAGGTGCCCGACGGCGCCACCCCCGAATCGCGGGTGCGCGAGCTCGAACGTGAACTCAAGCTCCTCGGCCCGATCAACCCCCTCGCCCTCACCGAGTTCGAGGAGCTGAAGGAACGCCACGAGTTCCTCGACGCCCAGCTCAACGACGTGAAGTCGACCCGACGCGACCTCCAGCGCCTGATCCGCGAGGTCGACACCGAGATCGTCAGCGTGTTCTCCGCGGCCTACGCGGATGTCGCCACCAACTTCGTCGAGCTGTTCCAGGTGCTGTTCCCCGGCGGTCGCGGGGCGGTGAAGCTCACCGAGGAGGAGGATCTCCTGAACTGCGGCGTCGAGATCGAGGCCAAGCCGTCGGGCAAGAACGTCAAGAAGCTGTCGCTGCTCTCGGGTGGCGAGCGGTCGCTCGTCGCGCTGGCGTTCCTGTTCTCGGTGTTCAAGAGCCGTCCGTCGCCGTTCTACGTGATGGACGAGGTCGAGGCCGCCCTCGACGACATGAACCTCAACCGGTTCCTGTCGCTGGTCGAGGAGTTCCGCAAGGAAGCCCAGCTGATCATCGTCTCCCACCAGAAGAAGACGATGGAGGCCGCCGACGTGCTCTACGGCGTGTCGATGAAGCCCGGGGGCTCGTCGAAGGTCGTGTCGGAACGAGCCGAGGCGGCCAAGACCATCGGCGCCTGACCCTGTCTGGGCCCGCCCGACCGCTGCCGGCCCGGCGACGGTTCCCCGCTCAGGGCAGGCGCTGGAACCAGAGCAGGCTGAGCAGCGACGAGCCGACCAACAGGGCGAGGGCACCGGCCACGAACCAGTCGGTGATCTCCCGTTCGGCGTCCTCGTAGCCGATCGCACTGCCGATGTCGGCGTAGACCGCCTCGAGCTCCTCGAGGCTGGAGGCGGCGAAGAAGGTGCCGCCGGTGCCGTCCGCGATCGCTCGCAGGTTGTCCTCACCCACCGGCACCGGGATCACCTCCTGCTCGACGAACTCGGTGTCGGGGTTGTCGTAGAGGATCGTGCCGAACGGGGTGCCGAAGGCGATCGTCGACACCGGGATCTCGGCCTGCACTGCGGCGGCCACCGCCTCGCCGTCGGGTCGGCCGACCGTCGTCTCGCCGTCGGACAGCAGCACGATCCGGGCCGGCGGCAGATCGTCGAGCGACTCGCCGGCGGGCACGGCTTGGAGGGCCTCGATCGAGGTGAAGATCGCCTCGCCGATCCCGGTCGCCTCCGCCAGGTCGAGGCTCTCGACCGCCCGGTAGGCGGCCTGGCGATCGGTGGTCGGCGGCACCAGGACCGAGGCGCTGCCGGCGAAGGACACGATCCCGACGTTGAGGGTGTCGGGCAGCTCCTCGATGAAGGTGGCCGCTGCCACCTGGGCCGCCTCGAGTCGGGTCGGGTCGACGTCGTTGGCCTCCATCGACAGCGACACGTCGATCGCCACGATCACCGTGGCCCGTTCCCGCGGCACCCGCACCACCCGGGTCGGCTGGGCGAGGGCGACGACGAGGGTGGTCAGGCCGGCGAGGAGGACCACCGCGGTGGCGTGCCGGCGCCAGCCGGGGGAGCGGGGTACGACCGACGCCAACAGGTCGGCCGATGCCAACCGGGCCGCGTAGGCGCGGCGCCGACGCTGCAGGACGCCGTAGGCGACGGCGAGGGCCGCCACCAGCAGCAGCAGCCAGAGTCGTTCGGGGGAGAGGAAACCCATCGTCGGTGCCTCAGCTCGCGGCCCGCTGGCGGTGACGGCGGCGGGCGATGAAGCGCACCACCTCGTCGAGCCAGTCGTGGTCGGTGCGCAGCGACAGGTGGTCGATGCGGTGGCGCCGGAACGTGGCCTCGAGGGTGGCGCGTCGTTCGGCGGCGGCCGCTGCGTAGGCGGCGCGGACCGACGCCTTGTGGGTCGGCACCTCGGTCACCTCGCCGGTCGCCGGGTCGATCACCGGCAGCAGGCCGACGTCGGGCAGTTCGTGCTCGAGGGGATCGGACACCTCGACGGCCAGCACCTCGTGGCGGCGAGCGAGCACGGCGAGCGATCGCTCCCACCCGGGCTGCACCCGGAAGTCGCTGATCGCCACGACCAGGCCGCGTCGCCGGGCCAGCGTGGCCACCCGTTCGAACGGTTCGGTCAGGTCGGTGACGCCGTGGCCGTCCTGGCGCGGGGTGGCGGCGAGCTCGTGGAGGATGCGCAGCAGGTGGGTGCGCGAGCCGCGTGCCGGCAGGGTGGTCGGGGCGCCCCGTCCGGCGAGCAGGGCGCCGATGCGATTGCCGTCGCTGTTGGTCAGGAACCCGACGGCGGCCGCCGCGGCCAGGGTGAGCTCGCGCTTCTCGCACCGGGCCGACCCGAAGTCGAGACGGGGCGATCGGTCGACGACCAGCCAGGTCTCCAGTTCCCGCTCGGCGATCGTCTGGCGGATGTGGACCTCGGGCAGGCGGGCGCTCACGTTCCAGTCGATGCGGCGCACGTCGTCGCCGGGCGCGTACTCGCGGGTCTCGCCCAGCTCCGACCCGTGGCCCGGGACCAGGCCACGGTGGTCGCCGTGGAGGAGACCGTCGAGGCGGTGGGTCACCTCGAGTTCGAGACGGCGCAGGACCTCGCGGGTCGAGCCGTCGAGCCCGACCGCTGCGGGGGTGCTCACGAGCGGTCGTCCCGGAGCAGGTCGGGCGGCGGGGGAGGCGGCACCGGCTGCCCGCCACCGTTCGCGGCAGGGTTGGTGGCGGCGGGGTTGGGGGTGGCAGGGTTGGTTGAGGTCGTGCCGTTCGCCGCCGGCGGGGTCGGGAACGTCGACGTGGCCGGCGCCGGCGTGGCCGGGGCGGGAGCGGCCGGGGCGGGAGCGGCCGGGGCGGGGGCGTCGCTGTCGCGGGGCGCGATCGCCGCGGCCGGCACCACCGACAGGAGCCGGTTGAGCACGTCGTCGACCGACAGGTTCTTGGCCAACGCCTCGTAGGTGAGCATCAGGCGGTGGCGCAGCACGTCGCGGGCCACGTCGAACACGTCCTGGGGGGTGGCGTAGCCGCGTCCCCGCAACACGGCGAGGGCCCGGGCCGCGGCCACCAGGCCGAGCGTGGCGCGAGGGCTGACGCCGAACTCGATCAGCGGGTCGAGCTCGGCCAGGCCCCGGTGGCTCGGCTCGCGCGTGGCCATCACCAGGTCGACCGCGTACTGGGCGACGCCGGCGTCGACGTAGACCCGATCGGCGGCCTGTTGGAGCGCCAGCAGCTGCTCGATCGACAGCACCTGGCGGGCCTCGGGCGGGGTGACCCCCATGCGGCGCACGATCTCGAGTTCGTCGGCGGGCGTCGGGTAGTCGACGGTCACCTTCATCAGGAAGCGGTCGCGCTGGGCCTCGGGAAGCGTGTAGACGCCCTCGGACTCGATCGGGTTCTGCGTCGCCAGGACCAGGAACGGGGCCGGCAGGGCTCGGGTCTGGCCACCGATCGACACCTGGCGCTCGGCCATGATCTCGAGCAGGGCCGACTGCACCTTGGCCGGTGCACGGTTGATCTCGTCGGTGAGCACGAAGTTGGCGAACACCGGGCCCCACTCGATGTCGAAGCCCTCCTTGGACTGCCGCCAGATCCGGGTGCCCATCAGGTCCGACGGCAACAGGTCGGGGGTGAACTGGAGGCGCACGAAGCTGCCGCCGATCACCTGCGACAGGGTCGACACGGCGAGGGTCTTGGCCACGCCGGGCAACCCCTCGAGCAGGATGTGGCCCCGGGCCAGGAGGGCGACGAAGAGCCGCTCGACCATGTGCTCCTGTCCGACGATCACCCGGCGCACCTCGAACAGCGCCTCCTCGAGGAGGTGGGCGTCGGCTGCGGGGTCGTGGGAGGGGTCGCTCATCGAGATCCTCGGGCGTCGGTCGGGCTCCCATCGTGGCCGACGGGAGCCCCAGTGAAGCGGCACCCGACGAAAGACCGCGCAAAACGATCGGGTCGTCGGCGGGCGGTCGCCGCACGGTACGTTCAGCCCATGCGCATCCTGGTCGTCGACGACGAGACCGACCTGGCCGAGGCGATCGCGGCCTCGCTGCGGCGGGAGGGGTATGCGGTCGACGTCGCCGGCGACGCGGCTGGTGCGATCGACCGGCTGATGGTCCACCCCTACGACCTCGTCACCCTCGATCTCACCCTGCCCGACCTCGACGGGCGCGAGGTCTGCCGCATGATCCGCCACGACCCCCGCTTCGACCCGGCGACGCGGGTGCTGATGGTCACCGCCCGCGACGGCATCGAGGACCGGGTCGGCGGTCTCGACGACGGCGCCGACGACTACCTGGTCAAGCCGTTCGCTTTACGAGAGCTTTCCGCACGGGTCCGTAGCCTGCTGCGACGCGACGTCGTCGGCGCCGACGCCGTGCTGCGGGTGGGCCCCGTCACCCTCGACACCGCTCGTCACGAGGTGGAGGTGTCGGGAGCGTCGATCGACCTGACGACCAAGGAGTTCGCCCTCTTGCGCTACTTCATGAGCCACCCCGGCGACGTCCTCAGTCAGGAACGCCTGCTCGACCACGTGTGGGACGAGGCGATGGACCCGTTCACCAACACGGTGCGGGTCACGGTCGGCACCCTGCGCCGCAAGCTCGCCGCCGCCCACGACGAGCCCTTGATCGAGACCGTGATCGGAGCCGGTTATCGCTTCGCCGACTGACAGGACGGCCCCGGCGGTCGCCCGCCTGCGACGGTTCACCTCGTCGATCCGGTTCCGGCTGTCGCTCGCGGTCTCGGTGACCGTGTTCGCGGTCGGGGCGTTCTTCATCGGCGCGATCTACCTCTGGCAGGTCAACCGGCTCGAACCGCCGGTGGTCGAGACCCGGCAGGTCACCTACGTCGACCCGGCCAACGGGCGCGAGGTCGAGACCGTCTACCAGCTGGTGTTCCCCGAGGACCTCCAGGTGGCGGTGGCGGTCGGCATCGAGCAGCACGCCTATCGCGACGCCCTCGACCAGCTTCGGCGGGCCTCGTTCTACGCCCTCGCCCTGCTCGCGATCACCAGCTTCGCCACCGGCTGGGTGGTGGCCGGATGGACGCTGAGCCCGGTCACCCAGATGGTCGCCGTCGCCCGCGACATCTCGGCCAACGACCTGTCGCGCCGGATCCGGCTCCGCGGCCCGGACGACGAGCTGAAGGGCCTGGCCGACACCTTCGACGACATGGTCGACCGACTCCAGTCGGCGTTCGAGGACCAGCGTCGCCTGGTCCACGACACGTCCCACGAGCTGCGCAATCCACTCGCGGTGTCGAGGGCCAACCTCGAGCTCGCCCTCGACGGCGACGACGCCGAGGAGCTGGCACGGGCCGCAGCGGTCGCCCTCGCCGCCAACGAGCGCATGTCGGCGATGATCGACGACCTCCTCGACCAGGCTCGGGACGGCGTGCCCGAGGTGGTGGTCACGCTGGTCGACCTGGCTGCGCTGGCCGGCGACGTCGTCGACGAACAGGCTGCCGGTGCGGGGGAACGCCGGGTGCGGTTGACCCTCGACGTCGGCGGGCCCGTGCGAGTTCGTGGCGACGCCGACGCGCTCCGGCGGGTGGTCTCCAACCTGGTCGAGAACGCCGTGCGCCACGCGCCCGCCACCACGACGGTGGCGGTCCGGGTGGCGACCGATCCGGCCGGGACCGCCGCCGTCGTCTCGGTCCGTGATGACGGCCCCGGCATCGACCCGGCGGACCACGCCCGGATCTTCGAGCGGTTCCAGCGAGGTCCGGCCGCGGTCGGCTCGTCGGGCGACGCGCCGGGGCTCGGGCTCGGGCTGGCGATCGTGCGACGGGTCGTCGACCGCCACAGCGGCGAGGTGACGGTCGACTCCGCCCTCGGCGCCGGTGCGACCTTCACCGTGCGACTGCCCCTGGCGGCCGCCGACCGGGCCGCAGGGCCGACGGCCGCCCCCGCCGCCCCACCCGACCCGGCCTCGGCCACACTCTTCGGAGCACACTGAGCATGCGCCGCTCACCGACGAACCATGCCACCGTCCCCTTCACCGACCGTCCCTCCGACGACCGTCCCTCCGACGACCGTCCCTCCAACGACGGTCCCGACCTGCCGATGATCCACCTGTGCCCGAGGAACCACCGATGACCAACTCCCCGTGGACCACCGGGCCCCACCGTGACGGCCCGCCGGTCGCCGACGAGCGCTGGCAGGCGGCGACCGCGCCCTTCGGCGCCCCGACCGATCCGACGGTGCCCCTCGGGGCCTCGCCCGACCCGACCGCGCCGATGCCGACCCCGCCCCGGGCCCCCGTCGCCCCTGCGCAGCAGCCGGTGACTGCGCAGCAGCCGGTGACCGCGCAGCAGCCGGTGACTGCGC
>JBPEXC010000172.1:0-25313 GCA_052032035.1 Acidimicrobiales bacterium
ACGAACACGACGATCGAGGCCACGACGACCGGGCGGCGCCCGCCGGGCGACGACGCGGCGGCACGATCGATCGGAGCCGGAGCGAGGGTGGTCACCTCGCCCCATCGGCACGACTCAGACCATTTCGCGCAGTTCCCGCTCGAGTTCCTTGATCTCGTCGCGCAGGCGGGCCGCGTACTCGAAGCGCAGATCGGCGGCGGCCTCGCGCATCTCCTCGTCGAGCTGGAAGATCAGGCGGCGCAGCTCGTCCTCGGGCAGCTCGGCCAGCTCCTTCAGCTTGGCCGCCTCCTCGGGTCGGCGCTTGCGCTTGCCCTCGCCGGGCACCGGCGCCGTCTCGCTCGGCCGGATCATCGCCAGGATGTCGGTGACCGCCTTGCGCACGGTCTGGGGGTTGATGCCGTGCTCGGCGTTGTAGGCCTCCTGCAGGCCGCGGCGACGGTTGGTCTCGCTGATCGCCTGCTGCATCGACGGCGTCATCTGGTCGGCGTACATGATCACCCGACCCTCGACGTTGCGGGCGGCGCGACCGATCGTCTGGATCAGGGACGTCTCGCTGCGCAGGAACCCCTCCTTGTCGGCGTCGAGGATCGCCACCAGCTCGACCTCGGGCAGGTCGAGGCCCTCGCGGAGGAGGTTGATGCCGACCAGCACGTCGAACTCGCCCATCCGGAGCCCTCGGAGCGTCTCGATGCGTTGGATCGTGTCGATCTCGGAGTGGAGGTAGCGCACCCGCAGACCCTGCTCGAGCAGGTAGTCGGTGAGATCCTCCGACATCTTCTTCGTGAGGGTGGTGACCAGGATGCGCCCGTCGCGCTTGATCACGGTCGTGATCTCCTCGAGCAGATCGTCGATCTGACCCTTGGTCGGCCGCACCACCACCTCGGGGTCGGTGAGCCCGGTCGGCCGGATGATCTGCTCGACCACCTGGGCCGAGTGCTCGATCTCGTAGGCGCCCGGCGTGGCCGACAGGAACACGGTCTGCCCGGCCCGCTCGTGCCACTCCTCGAACCGCAGCGGCCGGTTGTCGGCGGCCGACGGGAGCCGGAACCCGTGCTCGATCAGGGTGTCCTTGCGGCGACGGTCGCCCGCGTACTGGCCGTGGAGCTGCGGGATCGCCACGTGGCTCTCGTCGATGACGGTGAGGTAGTCGTCGGGGAAGAAGTCGATCAGGGTGTAGGGCGCCTCGCCCGGCGCTCGCCCGTCGATGTGGCGGCTGTAGTTCTCGATGCCGTTGCAGAAGCCCATCTCCTGCATCATCTCCAGGTCGTACTGGGTGCGCATGCGCAGCCGCTGGGCCTCGAGCAGCTGGTTGTTGCCCTCGAGTTCGGCCAGTCGCTCCTGCAGCTCCACCTCGATGCTCTGGATCGCCCGGTGCATGCGGTCGTCGTCGGCCGAGTAGTGGGTGGCCGGGAACACCGCGAGCTCGTCCATCGAGCGCAGGTGTTCCCCGGTGAGGGGGTCGACGGCGGTGATCGTCTCGATCTCGTCGCCGAACAGCTCGAGGCGCACCACGTACTCCTCGTAGGCCGGGTGGAGTTCGATCGTGTCGCCCCGCACCCGGAAGCGACCCCGCACCAGGTTCATGTCGTTGCGCTCGTAGCGCATCTCGACGAGTTGCTGGAGGATCTCGCGCTGGTCGCGCTCCTCCCCCTTGCGGACCACGAGGAGGTTCTTGCGGTAGGTCTCGGGCGACCCGAGGCCGTAGATGCACGACACCGACGCCACCACGATCACGTCGCGCCGGGTAAGGAGCGCGGAGGTGGCGGCGTGACGCAGTCGATCGATCTCGTCGTTCACCGACGAGTCCTTCTCGATGTAGGTGTCGGACGACGGGATGTAGGCCTCGGGCTGGTAGTAGTCGTAGTAGCTGACGAAGTACTCGACACGGTTGTCGGGGAAGAACTCGCGGAACTCGTTGGCGAGCTGCGCGGCCAGCGACTTGTTGGGGGCGATCACCAGGGTCGGCTTCTGCACCTGCTCGATGGTCCAGGCGATCGTGGCCGACTTGCCGGAGCCGGTGATGCCGAGGAGCGTCTGCACGTCGTCGCCGCGCCGGATGCCGTTGCTGAGGGCCTCGATCGCCTTCGGCTGGTCGCCGGCCGGTTCGAACTCCGACACCATCTTGAAGGGCCGGTTCTCGGGTTCGAAGGTGGGGGCCATCGTTGCAGGATACGGGAGGCCACGGACAGCGATCGTCCGCAATGGCCCACCGGGGCGGCGTCGGTCGGCAGCGCGGTGTCAGTCCGCAGCGTGGCGTCAGTCGGCAGCGCGCTCCGGCAGCTCGGCGACCCACGCCCACAGGCGCGCGAGTTCGGCGTCGAGGGCCTCGCGGTCGCCACCGTTGTCGACCACGAAGTCGGCGAGCTCACGCCGCTCCTCGCGGGTGGCCTGGCGAGCGACGCGGGCCTCTGCGTCGTCACGATCGAAGCCGCGGAACTCGACGAGGCGATCGACCGCCACGTCGGTGGGACAGTCGACCACGATCACGGCCTGGGGGCGGTGTCGGGTGCCCGAGGCCGGGCGTCCCCCCTCGCGCTCCTTCTTCGCCGTCTCGGCCATCAGCGGGATGTCGAGGACGACGATCGAGCCGGGCTCCTCGGCGGCCGCGGCGATGCGGCGGGCGGTCTCCTCCTGCACGGCGGGGTGGACGATCGCCTCGATCGCGGCCAGCTCGTCGGCGTCGCTGAACACGATCGCCGCCACCGCCGCCCGATCGAGGGTGCCGTCGGGCGCCACGATCGTCTGACCCCAGCGTTCGACCATCGACGCGAAGACCGGCTGCCCGGGCTGCTGCAGCTCCTTCACGATCGCATCGGCGTCGATGATCACCGCACCCTGCTCGGCCAGATGGGCCGACACGGTGGACTTTCCTGAACCGATGCCGCCGGTGAGTCCGAGCAATCGCATGGCTAAGGAACGTAGCCCCCTCGCATCGATCCGCACCAAACGACCCACGACGGTGTCCCGGCGAGCGGGCCGAACGCCCCGCCGGATGGGTCGTGCGCCTCAGCGGTTCCCTCAACTCTGCGCCGAGCCGTCCGATCGAGAGGTCATCGGGGGAGAGCCTCCCTGCTCCCCCGTCACCTCCTCATGCCACCCGCCGCCACTCCCTCCCCCACCCCCGACGCGTCCTCGACCGAACGCGCCCAGCGTTCGCCCGGCGCTCTCGGTGCAGAGTCGTCGAGTGTCGCCGCCGAAGGATCGCCTCCCGGCCGTCGCGCCGACGATCCCCCGGGCCGGCCCCGACCCGCCGCCCCGGCCGGCCACACGCGCAGCGAGCGACGGGTTGACGATCGACGCCGCACCGACCGACGCCAGGCCGAACGCCGGATGCCGTCGGTGCCGGAGGTGTCCCAGACCCAGGCCCTGCTGGCCTCGGCCGACCGCCTCGCCGCCTTCGCTCCGGTCATCCTGGCGATCCGATGGTCGACGACGATGGTCTCGATCGCCCTCGCGGCCAACGCCTTCGTCGAGCGCGACTGGACCCTCATCCCCTGGGTCGCCGCCATCGTCGCCAACACGACGATCCGCACGGTCACCCCGGTCCGCTACGTGGCGTCGACCCGGTCGCTGATCAACGTCCTGATCGAGGTGGCCTTCCACCTCCTCGCCGTCGCCGCCACCGGCCTGTGGCACTCCCCCCTGATCTTCTCCCTGATCACCTCGATCACGATCGCCGCCTTCGCCCGCGGGTTCGGGTTCGGCCTCCGGATCGGCGGCGCCGTGGCCGCAGCGGTCTCCCTCCCGGAGCTGATCACGTCGAGCTGGAACGACGACGAGGTCCTCCTGGCTGCCCAGTGGAGCACCGTGATGCTCCTCGTGGCCGTGATCGCCGGCTACGCACGACGGATCTCGTGGGAGGCGTCCCAACAGCAGGTCCTCGCCCTCGATCGCCTCACCCGCCTGTCGGACGCCAACGCCTTGCTGCACAGCCTCAACCAGGTCGCACAACAACTGCCTGCGTCCCTCGATCGGCAGGAGGTGCTCGACTCGACCCTGCAGCGGCTCGACGAGCTGGTCGCCGCCGACCGGGTGGTCGTGCTCGTCGCCGTCGACGACGCCGACGAGTGGACCGTCGACCGACGCCGCAACCTGAAGCTCGCCGGTCGACTGACGACCTCGGAGCTGCCGGTCGCCGTCCGCCGCACGGTCGAAACCGCCGAGCCGACCCGGATCCGGCGCTTCTCGCCGGCCGCCCCCGGCTTCCACGTCGACTCACAATCGGCCCTCTACCTGCCCCTTCTCGCACGCGGCGTGTTGATCGGCGTGCTCGCGATCGAGAGCGACAAGGAGCGGTTCTTCGGTGAACGCGACGAGGACGTCGTCGGAGCGTTCTGCGAGCCGGCGGCGCTCGCCCTCGACAACTCCCGCCAGTTCGCCCGGCTCCGCACCGTCGGCGCCGACGAGGAGCGCACCCGCATCGCCCGCGACCTCCACGACCGGATCGGGCAGTCGTTGGCCTTCCTCGCCTTCGAGCTCGACCGGATCCTCAACCGCAACGAGGCCGACCCGGTCCGTGAGCTGCTCACCGAACTGCGGGCCAACCTGCGCACCGTGGTGAGCGAGGTGCGCGAGACCCTCTACGACCTCCGGACCGACGTCGGCGCCGATCGCGACTTCGCCACCGTCATCGGCGACTTCAGCGCTCGGGTCGCCGACCGGGCCCATCTCGAGATCGATCTCGACTGCGATCGATCCATGCGGCTTCCCATCCTGCAGGAGCGGGAGATGTGGCGAATCGCCCAGGAAGCCCTCATCAATGTCGAGCGACATGCCGATGCGAGTCACGTGAAGATCAGTTGGCTCTGCAGCGGGAGCACGGCGGTGCTCGAAGTCGCCGACGACGGTCGGGGGTTCCCCGACGGTCATTCCGGCCGAATCGACTCCTACGGGGTCCTCGGCATGCGTGAGCGGGCCGCCTCGATCGGCGCCTCGTTCGAACTGATTTCTCATCCTGGAGAAGGGACGACAGTACGGTGCAGCCTCGCACGAACCTGACCAACACGGTCAATGCAGCAACCTCATCCGCGGCGACGGGCACCTCCACCGCCGGGGACCCGTCCGTGATCCGCCTCATGTTGGCCGACGACCACCGGATGCTCCGAGAGGGCCTCCGCCGCTCGATGGCCGAACGTGGCTTCGAGATCGTCGGCGAGGCCCGTGACGGGTCCGAAGCCGTCGACCTGGCCGCCGCCGTGCGCCCCGACGTGGTGCTCATGGACGTCACGATGCCCGAGATGGACGGCGTGGAAGCCACCCGCCTGATCAAGGAGCGCCAGCCCGAGGTCCGCATCGTCATGCTGACGATGCACGCCGACCAGGACATCCTGGCCGACGCCATCCGCGCCGGTGCCAACGGCTACCTGGTGAAGGACTGCTCGACCGACGAGATCGCGTCGGCCATCGAGACGGTGGCCAACGGCGAGACCGCCCTGTCGCCCCGCCTCGCGGCATCGATGCTGGCCGAGGTGCGCCGGCAGGATGCCCAGCAGGAGGTCGAGCGGGTCATCACCAAGCGTGAGGAGGAGGTGCTGCAGCTCATCGCTGACGGCTGCTCCACCCCCGAGGTGGCCGAGCGCCTCTACATCAGCCAGAAGACGGTGAAGAACCACCTGGCCTCGATCTACCAGAAGCTCGACGCCCGCGACCGCACCCAGGCCGTGCTGCAGGCCGTGCGCATGGGGATCGTCACCCTCGACTAGGCCGGGCCCCGGCTGACGGTCGTCTGACCTCCCGGCGAGGGACAACAGGCCGAACGGCCCATCCAGGTCCCCGCCGTCGAGGTCGAAGAAACACGTGACAAGCCCCCACCGTGGGGACCGAGTAACAAGACCCCGAGGTCAACCATCATGCTGCACTACCAGTTCCTCTCCACCTGGATGAAGGCTCAGGCCAAGACCGAGCGGGGCGCCAGCCTCGTCGAGTACGCCCTCCTCGTCGCCCTCATCGCCGTCGTCTGCATCGGCGCCGTGTCGGCCCTCGGCGGTTCGGCCGAGCAGAAGTTCTCCGAGATCGACTCCGCCATCGCCGGCAGCTGATCCCGACGCTCACCCCACCGGGTGAGCGACACGCCGCCCCACACCGGGACGGCACGAGAACACCGCAAGAGCGGGGAGGCAAAGCCTCCCCGCTCTTTCGCGTCCACGAGACCTCGGTTGTCGGGATGCCCAGTCGTTGGTGGGCCCAGTCGTCGAGGTGCCCAGTCGTTGGTGAGATCAGCCGTTGGGACGGTCGACGGGGACGGCGACGAACCAATCGTCGTCGCGGTGGGTGGTCACCCACTCCCCCTGGGCCTCGACCCAACGGTCGACGGCGGTGTCGGTCTCCCACACGATGGCCGTCGGTGCCCACCGTTCGACGATCTCGCCGATGACGGCCGGATCGTCGTCGAGCAGGAGTCGGCGGTGGTCGACCAGGACGTCGAGCGGGTAGAAGTCGAACCGGTCGTCGACGAACACCCGGGCCTCGGTCCCGAGGCGGTAGTGGAGGTAGTTGCCGACCCGATCACGGTGCAGGAGCCGGTCGTCCGCTCCCCCGACCAGCTCGTCGGCGACCGCCGACTCGACGGCGTCGACCGGGAACCCGGAGAGATCGAGGGCGCCTTGTCGGCTCGAGAGCACGGCCGTGGCCAGGACGAGCCCGCCGCCGAGCACCGCCAGCGCACCCGCGACAGGGCTGCGCTCGTCGCCGCGGAGCTCCGACGGCAGCGAGCGGAGACCGGCAGCGACCGCCGGCACGGTGGCGACGGCGGCGACACCGATGTTGCGGACGGCCCAGGCACCTGCGAGGGCGAACACCACGGCGGGTACGACCAGACGCCGTTCCACCCCACGCACAGCGGCGAGAGCGGTCCCGACGCCGAGCACGCAGAAGAGCCACTCGACCGGTCGATCGGCCGACAGGTGCTGCCACTCGGCCACCCCCTCGAGGGCGTCGGAGTTGCCGACGAGCTCCAGGGGGAAGGTCAGGAGGCGGATGCCGAGCGGCCCGATGGCGCCGGTCAGGGTGCCGACGGCGACCCACCCGAGCACGCGCAGTTCACGACGCGGCAGCGACCGATCGTCGATGAGGGCGCCGACGACGACGGCGCCGGCGGCGACCCCACCGAGGGGGAACGAGCCGTGGGTCTGGACCCACAGCCACAGCACCGGCACGAGGGTCCAGGCCGGGATCGGGGGTGGCCGCAGGGCGCCCTCGGCGTCACGGCCCGGCAACGCGACCACCAGGACCGCAGCGAGGCCGACCAGGCCGAACAGGAGCGGCCGAGGGGTCCACATCGTGGCCCCGATGGCGAGGGAGATGCTGACGGCCACCGCACCGGCGAGGAACGAGGCGCGATGGCGTCGGGCCAGGGTCACGAGCGCGGCCGCCACCAGCGCGCAGAGCGCGCCGTTGAGGAGGCGGACACCGGCGCCGCCGCCGACCTCGGCGGCGAGTGAGTAGGCCACGCTGGCGAGCCAGCTCTGGACGGTCCAGTCGGCGCCTGCGGCCGTCCACGAATAGGGGTCGGCGGTCGGCACCGTGCCCTGGGCGCGGATGAGGTCGCCGGTGGTGAGGTGGGTCAGGAAGCTGTTGTCGCGCACCACCCGCCCGCCGATGGCGAACGCGATGCCCACCAGGAACGCCGACAACCCGACCTCGAGAGCGAGGCCGGGTCGTCGATCGGTGGGAGAGGTCGAGGCCGCATCGGTCGGCTCGGGAGCCGCCGGGTGGTGCGGCGCAGTGGTGGTCGCCATGGTCGTCCCATCGGACGCAACGCCCCCGAGATGAGCCGTTCGGCCCAGGCGCCTCGCAGCGCCGGGCCGGTGGCGCTCAGAAGCTCTTCATGATGTTGATGATGGCGGGGCCGATCACCACGACGAAGAGCGCCGGGAAGATACAGAAGACCATCGGGATCATCATCTTGACCGGGGCCTTCTGCGCCATCTCCTGGGCGGCCTGTCGGCGCTTCACCCGGAGCTCGTCGGCCTGGCCGCGCAGCACCTGACCGATGCTCACACCGAAGGCGTCGGCCTGGATCATGGCGAGGGCGAACGAGCGCACCTCCTGCATGTCGCAGCGTTCGTCCATCGATCGCAGGGCGTCGGCCCGGTTGGCACCGGCCCGGGTCTCGCCGAGCACGCGGGAGAACTCGTCGGCGAGGGCGCCCGGCACGTTGTTGATCACCCGGTCGAGCGCCTGTTCGAAGCCGAGACCGGCCTCGACCGAGATGACCAGCAGGTCCATCACGTCGGGGAGGCTGCGCCGGATCTCCTTCTGGCGGGCCTCGACCTTGCGGTCGAGCGACGTGGTCGGGCCAAGGGCACCGATCATCACACCGAAGCCGAGCACGATCCACAGCATCAGCCCGCCGTCGGCGAGCGGCTTGAACACGAGGTTGACGATCACCCAGACCGGGATGAACACGAAGCCGAGGATGCGCAGCGCCAGGAAGCGTTCGATCTTGTCGGGCGACGTGATGCCGGCGGTCAGGTGCTTGCGCCGGACCGACTCGACGTACTCCGGCGGGTTGAACCGGCCGCCGAAGCGGGCCGCGAGCTCGACGATCGGCTTGACCAGGCGGTCCTGGATCGGCTCGAGCAGCTCCTGATCGCGAACGTTCTCGACCTCGTAGTCGTCGAGGGCCCGCAGCGAGTTGCGCAGGCTGGCCTTCTCGATCTGCTGGCTGCCGATGGCGTAGATGATGAGCGCGAGCGCCGCACCGATGCCGGCCGCCAGGGCGGGCAGGGGCAGGCCGCTGAGGAGATCAAACATCGATCGTCATCACTTTCTTCATCCAGGCGAAGCCGATCAGCGACGACACCACGCCGAGACCGAGGAAGACGTTGCCGAGGAACTCCTCGAACAGGACGTTGATGTACTGCGGGTTCATCACCCACATCACCATGCCGAGCGCCGGCGGGAGGCCGCCGAGCAGGATGGCCGACATCTTGCCCTCGGCGGTGAGGGCCGAGACCTCGCCCTTCAACCGCTCTCGGGCGATCATCGTGTCGGCGACGGTCATCAGCAGCTCGTTCAGGTTGCCGCCGACCTCTCGCTGGATCGCGATGGCCATCACGGCCCAGGCGAAGTCGGGACTGTCGAGACGCTCGGCGGTGGCCGCCATCGAGTCCTCGAGCTCACGCCCGAGGCGGGCCTCGGTCATCACCCGGCGGAGCTCGTAGCCCATCGGGTCGGCGATCTCGTGGGACACGGCCTCGACGCCCTGCGGCAGCGAGTAGCCGGCTCGCAGGGTGCCGGCGAGGAGCTGGAGGGTGTCGGGCAGCTGCTGTTCGAACTTCCGGATACGGCGACGAGCCAGGAAGTTGACCGTGCCCACCATGCCGAAGGCGACGATGGCCATCAGGATCAGCCCGCCGATGAACCCACCGATCAGGAAGAACCCGACCACGGCGGCGAAGAGCGAACCGCCGGCGAAGATCGACATCGCCTCGCCGGCCCGCAGCGGCAGCTTGGCCCGCTCGAGCATGCCTTCGACCTTGACCAGGAAGCCCCGGTCCTCGGCGAACGACTCCGACAACTCGACCGCACGCTTGACGAGCGCGGTCTGCACGATGGCCGACTCCTCGTCGCTGAGCGCTGCGGCGTCGCCCTCGCCCGAGTAGCGATTGATCAGGCCTTCCAGCGAGGTCTCGCCCATGGCGAAGATCGAGCCGACGGCGTAGACCCCGAGGCCGATCGCCAGGAAGACGAGGCCGATGGCCACCATCTTGCCCTGCTCGGACCGGAAGAACGGGATGCCGGTCTCCTCGACCGGGTCGATCGGGTCGAGGCCGATCAGCCGATAGCTGTCGACGCCTCCGGGATAGGAGAAGTCGATGGTCGAACCCGCGAGCGACACCGTCGCCCCGACCCGGTCGGTGAGGTCGGTCGAGCCGCCGAAGGAGACGAGCAGACGGTCGCTGGCAGCGGCGCTCAGATCGGTGAGGGCGTCGCCGAGGCCGACGGCGTCGGCCGCTGCCACGTTGACGCCGCCGAGCTGGGGCACCATGCCGGTCACGCCGGCGTCGCCGCCGTCGGCGGTCACCGACAGCAGCTGCACGCCGCGCCGGATCAGGGCGGTGCGGGCGGTGGTCGCCTCGATCGTCGAGCCCATGTCGGCGCCACCGCTGACCACGACCACCGTGCGGTAGCCGGTCGGGGCGTCGTCGCCGAACAGGGCGGCCGCCCGGTCGAGGGCGTTGTAGAGGCGGGCACCGCTCGACATCTCGAGCCGCTCGACCTCACGTGCCACCGATCGGTGGTCCCGGCTCAGTTCCGAGACGGTGATCGCCGAGTCCGACGCAGCGACCACGCCGACCCGCACGTTCTCGGGCAGGGCCAGGATCTCGGCCGCCACGGTGCGGGTCATCGTGCCGAAGTGGTCGCCGCCCGACAGCTCGTTGCGGGTGTCGAGCACGAACACGACCTCGCCCGACATGCCGGCGGCGTTCGCGGTGGTGACCTCGTCGATCGAGACGGCGGCGCCGTCGACGGTGAGGGTCACGTCGCTGCTGAGCGTGCCGTAGTCGTCGGCCACGAACCAGAGGTCGTTCAACGACTCGGATGCGTCGACCCGGTGGAGCACGGTGAACCCGGCGGCTGCCGAGGTCGCCGACTCGGGGTCGGTCTGGTCCTGCGCCGCGACCGGGATGGCCACGGCGAGGAAGGCGAAGAGCGCCCCCAGGAGGGCGATCAGTTTCTTCATCGTCGGCCTCGCTGCTGCGGGGTGCCTTCGCCGGTCTGGGCGGTGAACATCTCCGGACCGAGGCGGATGCCGTGGTCGGCGAGCTTCTGGGCGAACTTGGGGCGCACGCCGGTCGGCTTCAGCGACCCCTTGAACCGGCCCGACTCGTCGACGCCGGCGGAGTAGTCGAACACGAAGATGTCCTGGAGGGTGATCACGTCGCCCTCCATGCCCGACACCTCGGTGATGTGGGTGATGCGGCGGGAGCCGTCACGCAGGCGCTGGAGCTGCACGATCATGTCGACCGCGGAGCTGATCTGCTCGCGGATCGCCTTGACCGGCAGGTCGTAGCCGGCCATGAGGACCAGGGTCTCGAGACGGCTCAGGGTGTCCCGCGGGTTGTTGGCGTGGAGCGTGGTGAGCGAGCCGTCGTGGCCGGTGTTCATCGCCTGCAACATGTCGAGGGCCTCACCGGAGCGGCACTCCCCGACCACGATGCGGTCGGGCCGCATCCGCAGGGTGTTCTTCACGAGGTCGCGGATCGACACCTCACCCTTGCCCTCGACGTTGGGCGGGCGGGTCTCGAGCGAGAGCACGTGGTCCTGGTGGAGCTGGAGCTCCTTGGCGTCCTCGACGGTGATGATGCGCTCGTCGGAGGGGATGAACGACGACAGCACGTTGAGCGTCGTCGTCTTGCCGGTGCCGGTACCGCCGGCGACCACCACGTTGAGCTTGCCGACGATGCAGGCCTGCAGGAATCGGGCCGAGTGCACACCGAGGGTGCCGAAGCGGATCAGGTCGTCGATGCGGAGCGGATCGGCGGAGAACTTCCGGATCGTGAGGAACGGGCCCCCGACCGACAGCGGCGAGATCACGGCGTTGACGCGGGAGCCGTCGGGCAGACGGGCGTCGCACAGCGGCGACGACTCGTCGATGCGACGACCGATCTGGGCGACGATCTTGTCGATGATGCGGCGCAGGTGGGTCTCGTCGATGAAGGTGACGTCGTCGAGGACGAGCTTGCCCTTGCGCTCGACGTAGATCTGCTTCGGGCCGTTGCACATGATCTCCGAGACGTCGTCGTCGCGGAGCAGCTTGTCGATGGGGCCGTAGCCGAGGATGTCGTCGGAGACGTCCTGGATCAGCTGGGCCTTGTCGGCAGCCGAGAGCGGCGTGCGCTCCATCGAGATCGCCGCGTGGAGGGCGTCGTGCACCTTCTTGCGGAGCTCGTCCTCACCGAGACGCTTGTCGTAGAGGATCGGGCCGAGTTCCTCGATGAGCGAGGTGTGCACCCGATGACGGATGTCGTCGAGTGCCGGGTCGCGTCGACCGGCCAGCGCGGTGTTCGCCGCTGCGCCGCCTTCGCCGCCGCTCTCGTGTAGACGCTTGTAAAGGGACATCCCTGCTCCTGCTCAGTTCATCCGAAGAATCGGCGCTTTTGGCTGGTGGGCTCTCGGAGCTCCGCACCGTCCATGAAGCGATTGGCGAGCGTCTCGAATTCACGAGCGACGCTCGACTTGGCCGCCGAGATCACCACGGGCGATCCCTTGTTGACCGAGATCGGCACGACGACGTCCGATGGAACACGCGCCGCCGCTTGGATCTGGAGGGTTCGTTCGACCTCGCCGACGTCGAGCTTCACCTTCGAATCCGACCGGTTGAGCACCAGGTGGAGGCGCTCCCGGGGGATGTCGAGCAGAGCCAGGGTCGACAGGCCGATCTTGACGTTCTTGATGTTGGGGAGATCGAGGCCGGCGACGAGCACGATGTCGTCGGACGCCTCGATCAGGCTGATCACCACGTCGTTGAAGATCGCCGGCATGTCGATCACGACGTGGCCGGCGAACTCGCGGATGATCTCGACCAGCTGGACCATCTGGGGCCCGGTGATCTGGTCGGCGAAGGTCGGCTCCATCGGAGCCGGCAACACGAGCAGGCCGGAGTCGGCGTGCTCGGTCATCAGCTGACGCACCATGCCGGCATCGAGCTTGTCGATCTGGGACACGGCGTCGGCCACGGTGTGCTGGGGCTGGAGCTTGAGCATCACCGCCACGTCGCCGAACTGCAGGTGGCCGTCGATCAGCACGACCGGCTTCGCCGATCGCTGCGCCATCGAGACCGCCACGTTGGTGGCCACCACCGACTTGCCCGACCCGCCCTTGGTCGAGAACACCGACAGCACCGAGCCACGCTCGCCGTCGTCGGGCAGCAGATCGCCGATGTCGTTCGGCACGCCGGTCGACGGCGCCGGCGGGGTGACGGCCGAGAGGGTCTCGGCCACCCGCTGCACGGTGTCGATCAGCTGCATCTGGTCGATCGGGGCCGACAGCACGTCGCGCACCCCGGCCCGCAGCGCGGTCTGGAGCAGCGTGGTCGACAGTTCGGAGGTGACCAGCACCGACCCCACCTCGGGGTTGGTCCGGCTCCACCGCTCGACCATCGCCAGGTCGCTCGGGCCCGTGCACGACGGGCCGAGCACCACGACCACGGGACCCATGCCGAGCCGGCTCTCGAGCTCGCTCAGCGAGGCCGCGGCGCCGACGCCCTCGCCCAGCTGCTGGGCCAGGTAGTCGCGCACGGCCTGGTCGCCGTCGACGACCGCGAGAGCGGCGCCGTTGGGGAGCCGTGGATCGCTCTCGGCGATCACGGTCCCGGACTCCTCCGGCTCCGACGAGAAGTCGTCGAGGCTGAAGGTGGAGAAGTCGTATTCCTCAGTCATGGTGGGGCTCCGAAGGCGGGTACGGATGGGGCGGCGGGATCACTCGGAGGGGACGTCCTCGTCGGACTCCGGTGCGGGGGTGAGTCGGTCGGCGTCCTCGCCGGCGAACACACGCTCGTCGACGTCGAGGGGCAGGAGCGGCTCGGGGTCGTAGTTGCTGGGCACGAGCGACAGGTAGAGGTTCTCGAGGCCGATGGCGACGAGTTCCTGGGCCACGGTCGGCGGCACGGCCAGGGTGATCAGACCCTTGTTGCCGGCGACGCCGGCGGCCTCGTCGTCCTCGGCGTCGCCGAGGTCGGCGGCCAGGGCCTTGTCGACGACGAGCACCTCGGCCTTCTGGTAGGCGTAGCGGACGTCGTTGACGTAGAGCGGGACCTCGGAGCGGTCGGTGCCACGGATCTGGGGGACGCCACCACCCTCGCCGTCCTCGCCCTCTTCCTCCTCGGGCTCGATGATGTCGAAGAGGGCCATGATGTTGACGAAGTCGCCCGGCTCGATCAGGTAGGCGGCACCGCCGACCTGGTCGATCTGCAGGGTGACGGTCACCATCTCCATGTCCTCGAGCCGGTCGGTGACGCCGGTGGTGACGACCGCCGGCGGCACGAACTGGCCCTCGACGATGATCGAGTTGGCGGGGATCTGCGAGACGGCGACGAGGCCGGAGAGCTCGACGGCCGGGTCGGTGACCTTGGTGGCGGGCACGTACTCGGCGGGCATCTCGACCAGCGAGAGCATGCCCTGCTGGATCGCCAGATCGGCCGACGTGCCCTTCTCGATGGGCTGGGTGACGACCCAGGCGCTGGAGAGCTCCTTGCCCTCCCACACCGAATCCTCGACGTCCCTGATGTACATGGTCACGCCGAGGGCCGCCAGTGCGCCGACCGCCACCGCGATGATGAGGATGATGCTCCGTCGTGAGTTCACGACACTCTCCTGGTCCGTTCCCGGCCCCAGGCGGGGCCGGAATCCAATTCGCTCAGATCTCCCTGTCGGCCTGGGAAGGGCCGGGGCTTAGCGAATTTCGGGATTTGTTGGCCGAGCGTTGTGAATTGCCCATGCATCCGGTGGGACGCGGAACACGGCGGCCACCTCGTGCAACGAGGCGACCGCCGTGTCCGGCACGGTCAGGTTGTGCAAGCGGCCCGGAGCGAGTCCCGGCCGGAGGAGGGATGGATCAGGCCTCGGGGGCCTCGGCGGCGGCCTCGCCGCCCTGTTCCACCTGCTCGTAGTACTCGGCCCAGGCGGCCTCGGTGGCGGGATCGACCTCGGTCGGGCCGATGTAGTTGCCCTCGTCGTCGAAGGCGTGCTCGCCGAAGTGCTCCTGGTACTCCTGGGCCACGACGCCACCCTCGGCAGCCTGCTTGATCGACAGGCTGATCCGACGGCGCTGGAGATCGATGTCGATGATCTTCACCCACAGCTCCTCGCCGGGGGTGACGACCTGCTCGGGCAGGTCGACGTGGTGGGCCGACATCTCCGAGATGTGGACCAGACCCTCGATACCGTCGCCCACCTGGACGAACGCACCGAACGGCACGAGCTTGGTGACCCGGCCGTAGACCAGCTCGCCGACGCGGTGGCTGGAGGCGAACTCCTGCCACGGGTCCTGCTGGGTGGCCTTGAGCGAGAGGCTGATGCGCTCCCGGTCGTGGTCGACCTCGAGCACCTGGACGGTGACCTCGTCGCCGACGGCGACGACCGAGCCGGGGTGGTCGACGTGCTTCCACGACAGCTCCGACACGTGGATGAGGCCGTCCATGCCGCCGAGGTCGACGAAGGCGCCGAAGTTGACGACGGAGGAGACCACACCGCTGCGGACCTCGCCGGGGGCGAGGTTGGCGAGAAAGTCCTCGCGCTGTTCCTTCTGGGTCTCCTCGAGGAAGGCCCGCCGGCTCAGCACGACGTTGTTGCGGTTCTTGTCGAGCTCGATGATCTTCGCCTCGAGCGACTTGCCGACGTAGGGCTGCAGGTCGCGGACACGACGCAGCTCGACGAGGGAGGCGGGGAGGAAGCCGCGGAGACCGATGTCGACGATCAGGCCGCCCTTGACGACCTCGATGACCGGACCGGAGACGACGCCCTCGCGCTCCTTGATCTCCTCGATGGTGCCCCAGGCACGCTCGTACTGGGCACGCTTCTTGGACAGGACGAGGCGACCTTCCTTGTCCTCCTTCTGGAGGACAAGGGCCTCGACCTCGTCGCCGAGGTTCACGACCTCGGCGGGATCGACCTGGTTGCGGATCGAGAGCTCGCGGGCGGGGATGACGCCCTCGGACTTGAAGCCGATGTCGAGCAGGACCTCGTCCTTGTCGACGCGCACGACGTGGCCGGTGACGAGCTGGCCGTCGTCGACCGACACCATGGAGGCGGTGTAGGCGTCGTCGAGGGAACCCTGCAGATCGTTCTCGATGATCTGGCGGGGCACGTACTCACCGTCGCGGGGAGGCAGGGCCTCGGGATTGGATTCGACGGTGGTGGTTTCGGTAGGGGACACGGAAATCGGGAATGCTTTCAGTTGATCCTGGTGCCCATGGCTGCGGGTTTGCCGTGCGGGCGCGCAGGGGCTGGACGTTCCAGCCAAGTGATCAAGCGTAGCGGCTGTGGCGACAACCACACCGCCGCGTCGCGCTGTGCTCCTGCGCCGTGCCGTCAGGCCGGACGGCGAGCGACGAGGAGGAACTCGGGGCGGTCGGCCGTCGGGGGTCGACGACCGTAGTCACCGGGCGTCACCCCGTGGACGGCGCAGGGTTCCAGGCCGACCACCCGGGCGAGCAGGCGGAGCTCGCGAGGCGTGAAGCAGCTGGTCCACAGGTCGGCCGGCACGGCGACGCCGGTCTCGTCGCGCACCTCGGTCGTCTCGTGGTTCACCCCGGCCTCGACGTCGAAGGTGTCGTGATCCTCGAGGTGGCGCATCATGAAGTAGGACGAGAAGGCCGACACGGCCGCCAGCCCGCCGGGCCGGAGCGCGGCCCCGATCCCGGCCAGGATCGCCTCGTCGAGTTCGCGACCCGGCAGCTCGTCGCGAGCTCCCGCTCCCCCGGCCAACCCGAAGGCGCCCTGGCACAGCGAGATCGCCGCGTCGTACGACCCCGCCGGCACCACCCCACCGAGATCCCGAGCGTCGCCGACCACGAACGTGGCGCGTTCACCGAGCCCGGCCGAGGCGGCGGCCTCGCCGGCGACCTCGACGAACCGGGCCGAGATGTCGACGCCGAGCACGGTCATGCCGCGCTCGGCCAACGCGAGGGCGTGGCGGCCGGGCCCGCACCCGACGTCGAGCACCCGGTCGCCGGCCGACAGACCCAGCAGCTCGACGAGGGTGTCGACCTCCTGGTCGGTGCCCTTGGTGAACGAGTAGCGCAGGTAGGCCGACCCCATGTGGTCGGCCAACGCCTCGAACCAATGCCCGCCGTTCGCTTCGCTCACTAACGGCCTTTCGGCGCTGGGGCGCCGAAACGCCCCTCCAGCCGCGGGACGAACGATCTGCCGAGGGTCCGCATCGTCAATCTTTGGCGTCGGCCCAGGTGTCGCCGAAGCTCAGGTTGACCTCGAGGGGCACCCGCAGGTCGAAGGCGCCGGCCATCTCCTCGACCACCGCCGCCGTGGCCTCGTCGGTCTCGCCGGGCGGCACCTCGAGGATCACCTCGTCGTGGACCTGCAGCACGACGCGACTGGTCAGCTCCTCGGCCGCCAGGCGACGATCGAGCCGCACCAACGCCACCTTGAAGATGTCGGCGGCCAACCCCTGGATCCCGGCGTTCATCGCCTGCCGCTCGCCGGCCTGCCGCAACCGCGGATTGTTGGACGCCAGCTCGGGGATGAGCCGGCGCCGACCGAACAGGGTCTCGGTGTAGCCCTTGGAGCGGGCCTCGGCGACGGTGGCGTCCATGTAGGCCCGCACGTTGGGGAAGCCGTCGAAGTAGGACTCGAGGATCTCGGCCGCCTCGCTCGTCCGGATGCCGAGCCGCTGCCCGAGCCCGTAGGCCTCCATGCCGTAGGCGAGACCGTAGGACACCATCTTCGCCCGGCTGCGCTGCTCGAAGTCGACCTCGCCCGGTTCGACGTCGAAGACGCGAGCGGCGACCGCCCGGTGGACGTCGGTGCCCGACGTGAACGCCTCGATCAGCCCCGGGTCGTCGGCCAGGTGGGCGATGCAGCGCAGCTCGATCTGGTTGTAGTCGGCCACGAGCAGGCGGGTGCCCGCCGCCGGCACGAACGCCCGCCGGAACGTGCGGCCGAGTTCGGAGCGCACCGGGATGTTGTGGAGGTTGGGGTGTTCGCTCGACAGCCGGCCGGTGCGCGCAACCGTCTGGTTGAACGTGGCGTGGATCCGCCCGTCGTCGGCCACCTCGGCCAGCAGCGACTGGCCGTAGGTCGAACGCAGCTTCTCGACCTCGCGGTAGCGGAGCAGGTGTTCGACGATCGGGTGCTCGCCGACGAGCTTCTCCAACGTCGCCTGGTCGGTCGAGTAGCCGGTCTTGGTCTTCTTCTGCGGGGTGAGTCCGAGGTTCTCGAACAGGATCACCCGCAGCGCCTTCGTCGAGTTGACGTTGAAGACCTCGCCGGCGTCCTCGTGGATCTGCCGGGCCAGCTGGTCGGCCTCGGCCGTCATGTCGGCGTTGAGGGTCTCGAGCTCGCCGCGGTCGACGCCGACGCCGACGTGCTCCATCCGGGCGAGCACCCCGACGAGGGGCACCTCGATGTCGTCGTGGAGGGAACGCAGCCCGCCGTCGTCGATCGCCTGCATCATCGGTGCGGCGAGCCGGGCCACGGCGAGGGCCTCGACGGCGGCCCGCTGCGACGGGTCGACCGAGGTCTCGCCGAAGTCGAGCTGCCCCTCGGGCGGCCCGTCGTCGGCCGGCAGCCGCCAGTCGGTGCGGGCGGCGAGCAGCTCGTCGAGGGGATACTCGGTGCCGGCCGGATCGAGCAGATAGGCGGCGAGGGCGGTGTCGAGCCGGAGGCCGTCGACGTCGAAGCCGAGACCGAGGAGTCGACGGAGGAAGGGCTTGGGGTCGTGGGCCGCGAACCCGGGACCTGCCGATCCGAGCAGGCCGGCCAGTGCGGCTCGCCCGGCCTCGTCCAGGTCGGCGAGCGGCAGCCAGGCGACCGACCCGGCGTCGGGGTCGACGACCACGGCGACGCCCGCAGGGTGAGCGGCGTCGTCGACGGCGATCGCGACCGGTCGCTCGGCCCCGGCCAGGGCGACCAACGCGGGCACGGGGTCGCCGTCGAGCAGGGTGGCGACGAGCGGCTCCCCGCCTGCGGCCCCGGCGCCGGCGGCCGGTCCGTTGAACGACTCGAACGCCTCGAGGAGGCGATCGAACAACGTGCGGAACTCGAGGAAGTCGAAGAGCTTCTTCACCTCGTCGACGTCGAACGCGGCGGGCGAGAACAGTGCCTCGAGGTCGACCTCGACCGGAGCGTCACGCACCAGCTCCATCACCTCACGGTTGAGGCGAGCCTGGTCCTCGTTGGCCTTCAGGTTCTCCTTGAGCTTCGGGGTCTGCTCCTCGACGGCGGCGAAGATGCCGTCGAGGCCCCCGTACTTGTTGATCAGCTTCGCCGCCGTCTTCTCCCCCACGCCCGGCACGCCGGGCAGGTTGTCGGAGTTGTCGCCCCGCAGCGCCGCGTACTGCACGTAGAGCTCGGGCGTGACGCCGGTGCGGTCCGCGATACCGGCCTCGTCGTAGAGGGCGTAGTCGCTGACCCCGCGCTTGTTGTAGACGACCTTGATCAGGGGGTCGTGCACGAGCTGGTAGCTGTCGCGGTCGCCGGTGACGACGTAGACCTCGTCGCCCTGGGCCTCGGCCCGGGTGGCGAGGGTGGCGATCACGTCGTCGGCCTCGAACCCGACCAGGTCGACGATCGGGAGCTCGAGGGTCTCGATCACCTGGCGGACGATGCCCATCTGCTCCCGCAACACGTCGGGAGCCTTCTCCCGGTTGGCCTTGTAGGTGTCGAGCCGTTCGTGGCGGAAGGTCGGCTCCGGCCGGTCGAAGGCGATGGCGATGCCGTCGGGCTGGTGGTCGCGCACCAGGTTGATCAGCATCGAGGTGAACCCGAAGACCGCGTTGGTGATCTGCCCCGACGCGGTGGCCAGGTCGGCCGGCAGGGCGTGGAAGGCCCGGTAGGTGAGCGAGTTGCCGTCGATCAGCATCAGCCGTCGGGTCACGGCCGGAGCTCCCCGTCGATGATCTGCTGGGCGACGTCGCGCATCTGGGAGCGGCTCTTCATCGCCGTCGTCTGCACGAACCGGAAGGCGTCGTTCTCCGACATCCCGTGGTCGTCGATCAGCCTGCCCTTCGCCCGATCGACCAGCTTGCGGGTCTCGAGCTGCTGGGACAGCGTCTCGTTCTGCTCGGCCAGGGCCCGGGCCTCGGCGAAGCGGGCCTGGGCCAGCTCGATCGCCGGCACCAACTCGTTGCGGTGGAACGGCTTCACGACGTAGGCGAGCGCGCCGGCGTCGCGGGCCTGCTCGATCAGGTCGCGCTGGGAGAACGCGGTGAGGATCACGACGGCGGCGAGCTGCTCGCCGATGATCTCCCGTGCCGCCTCGAGGCCGTCGACCCCGGGCATCTTGATGTCGAGGATGGCGACGTCGGGTCGGAGCTCACGCACGAGGGCGATCGCCTCGGCTCCGTCGGCGGCCTCCCCCACGACGTCGTAGCCCTCGTCGACGAGGGTCTCCTTCAGGTCGAGACGGATCAAGGCCTCGTCTTCTGCGATCACGAGGCGGGCGGCGGTCACGAGGAGGCCTCCAGGAGTTGGTCGAGTAGCTCGTTCTGACGGTCTTCGAGGGCGGCGAGCCGCTCGGCCCACCGCACGCGATCGCGCTCGAGGGCCGCCACCGTCTTGGCCGCCTCACGATATTCCTGCGCGGCGATCGGCGTCTCCGCCACCATCGACCGGAGCCGGGCGTCGTCGGCCGAGTCGGCGAAATGGGCCAGTTGCTCGTCGAGCACCCGCAGCTCTTCGGTCGCCGTCTTCATCTCGGCGGAGACCGAGCGCAGCTTCCGCTCGATTCCAGCTCGCGACACGGCGCTCCTCTCCGACGAATGTCCTGCGTGCCCGGGGTGGGATTCGAACCCACACGCCCTTTCGGACAGTGGATTTTGAGTCCACCGCGTCTGCCGTTCCGCCACCCGGGCGGGGTGGAGCCTCCGTGGCCGGAGGGCGGGACATCAGACTAGGGGTGGGTCCTGCGAACCACACGCCGACCGCCTGGTCGGCAGCAGCGGCCGCCTCGGGAGCGAGCATGGCCACCTTCGCCGAAAAAATGTGAAACCGTTTCGCAACCTGCACGGTCAGAGAGGTCAATGAGTTCCGAGTCCCCCGCACCCGCCGAAACCCACGAGTCGACCATGGTCGCCTTCACCTTCCCCGGCCAGGGTTCCCAGACCCCCGGCATGGGCGAGGCCTGGACCGAGCACCCGTCCTGGGAGCTGGTCGAGGAGGCGAGCGACGCCTCGGGCCGTGACGTCGAGGAGCTGCTGCTCCGCGCCGACGCCACCGAGCTGACCGAGACCCGCAACTCCCAGCTCGCCACGTTCGTCACGAGCATGATCGTGCTCGACGCCGTGGAGCGGACCGGCATCGAGCCGGCCTTCCACGCCGGCCACAGCCTCGGGGAATACTCCGCCCTCACCGCGGCGGGCACCCTGAGCTTCGAGGACGGCGTGAAGCTCGTCACCGAGCGCGGCAACGCGATGCAGGGAGCGGCCGACAGTCAGGTCGGCACGATGGCCGCCGTCCTCGGCCTCGACGACGACAAGGTCGAAGCTGCGTGCGAGCAGGCCGGCGGCGACGTCTGGGTCGCCAACTACAACGCCCCCGGCCAGGTCGTGATCGCCGGCGACCCCGACGCCATCGAGGCGGCCGGCGTGGTCGCCAAGGAACTCGGCGCCAAGCGGGTGATGGGCATCCGCGTCGGCGGCGCCTTCCACACCCCGTTCATGGCCCAGGCCGGCGACCGGCTCCGCAAGGCGATCGCCGACACCGAGCTGCGCGACCCCAACCGCCCCGTCTACGCCAACATCGACGCCCTCCCCCACCCCGCCGGCCACGAGTGGGGATCGATCATGGCCGCCCAGCTCACCAGCCCGGTGCGCTGGCGCCAGACCCTCCACCACCTCCACGAGGCCGGCGCCAACACCTTCCTCGAGCTCGGACCCGGCACGGTGCTCACCGGCATGGCGAAGCGCACGATCAAGGGCGCCACCACCGTCGGGGTGTCCACACCAGCCGACGTCGAGCAGCTCCTGGAGAAGCTGTCGAGCGCCCCCCAGGTTGGTCGGGCCCCCGGCAGCCACGTCGAAGGCGAGTTCCTCCACGCCGTCGAACGCCTGGTGGTGAGCCCCGCCACCGGCCTGTTCGAACCCCGCGCCGGCCTCGAGGTCGGACAGCCGATCGCCGCCGGTGAACTCGTCGGCACCGTCGGCGCCACCGAGGTCCGCTCGGCCTTCGGCGGGTCGGTCCACGGCATCCTCGCCCTCGCCGGTGAGCGCGTGACCACCTCCCAGCCGATCGCCTGGCTCCGTACCGCCTGAGCGGTTCGCCCGCTCCCAGCACCATGCCCTCGCTCCCCAGCTTCGGCCTCCACTTCCGGGGCCTCGGCGCTGCCCTGCCCGACCGGGTGGTCACCAACGACGACCTCCAGGTCGGCATGGACACCTCCGACGAGTGGATCCGTGAGCGGACCGGCATCTCTGCCCGCCGGCTCGGCTCCACCACCTCCGAGCTCGCCGTCGCCGCCGGCGCCGCCGCCCTGCGCCAGGCCGGCATCGACCCGACCGACCCCGACGCCGACCGGATCGACCAGGTCGTGCTCGCCACCACCACCCCCGACTACGAGATGCCGGGCACGGCGCCGACCGTCGCCCACCAACTCGGACTCGACTGCGGCGCCTTCGACGTGCAGGCGGTGTGCTCCGGCTGGGTCTATGGCCTGGTCACCGCCCACGGCCTGCTCGCCCAGGGCCTCGATCGGGTGTTGCTGATCGGGGCCGACACGATGGAGTCGATCACCGAGTACACCGACCGCGGCACCGGGATCCTGTTCGGCAACGGGGCCGGCGCCGCCGTCCTCGAACGCACCGACACCCCCGAGAACGGCCGGCTCCTCGGGTGGGACCTGGGCGCGGACGGCCGGCACACCCACATCCTCTTCACCGAACACGGCAAGTCGATGCAGATGGACGGCCGCGAGGTCTTCCGCCAGGCGGTGCAGGTGATGCAGCGCTCGACCCTCGCCGCGCTGGAGCAGGCCGGCCTGTCGATCGAGGACGTCGACTACGTGTTCCCCCACCAGGCCAACGTGCGCATCGTCGAGGCCGCCTGGAAGCGCCTCGGGTTCTCCCTCGACCGCACCGGTCTCGTGCTCGACCAGACCGGCAACACCTCCTCCGCGTCGATCCCGCTCGCCCTGGTCGACGCCGTCCGCCAGGGTCGCATCGCCGACGGCGACGTCGTGCTGTTCCTCGGCTTCGGCGCCGGGATGACCTGGGGTGCCAACCTGGTGCGCTGGCAGGGGCCGTCCGACGCCGCCGCCACGACCGAACGTGTGGAGGTGCCGTCGGGAGATGGCACCCTGCCCGTGCTCGACGCCCGCCCGATGTCGAGCAGACCCGACGACCCGTCCCCGACCTGACCCGGCTGAACCCCTCATGACCGACGCACCCCCCGCCCGCATCGCCTTCGTCACCGGCGGCACCCGAGGCATCGGCCTCGCCTGCGCCCGCCGCCTCGCCGCCGACGGCCTCCAGGTCGTCGTCGGCTCCCGGAGTCGGCCCGACGACCTCGACGCCGACCTCACCTGGGTCGCCTGCGACGTCACCGACGCCGCGTCGATCGACGCCGCCTTCGGCACGATCGAGGCCGACCTCGGCCCCGTCGCCGTGCTGGTCGCCAACGCCGGCATCACTCGCGACACCCTCACCCTGCGCATGTCCGAGGACGACTTCTCCACCGTCGTCGACGCCAACCTGACCGGCGGCTTCCGGGTGGCGAAGCGTGCGGTGAAGGGGATGATGAAGGCCCGCTGGGGCCGCATCGTGTTCATGTCGTCGGTCGTCGGCTCGGTCGGCCAGACCGGCCAGGCCAACTACGCCGCCTCCAAGGCCGGCCTGCGCGGCCTGGCTCGCTCCTTGGCCCGGGAGTTCGCCTCCCGCAACATCACGGTCAACATCGTCGCCCCCGGCCCGATCGAGACCGACATGCTCGCCGCCGTCAGCGAGAGCGCCCGCGAGGCGATGGTCTCGGCGGTGCCGCTCGGGCGGGTCGGCCAGCCCGACGACGTCGCCGCCGCCGTCAGCTTCCTGGCGTCCGACGGCGCCGGCTACATCACCGGTGCCACCGTCCCCGTCGACGGAGGTCTCGGCATGGGCGACTAGGTCGCCCACTGAGTCGCCCCACCCCCCGTACACTTTCGTTCGGTCCTGCACGACCGCCGACAGAGAAGGAACCAAATCCAGTGAGTGATGAACAGAACTTCGAACGCTTCAAGAAGTGCGCCGTCGAGGTGCTCTCCGTCGAGGGCGACCAGGTGACCAAGGAAGCTCGCTTCGCCGAGGACCTCGACGCCGACAGCCTCGACCTCGTCGAGCTCGTGATGGCGCTCGAGGAAGAGTTCGACGTCAGCGTCGAGGAAGAGGAGCTCGAGGGTGTCGAGACCGTCGGCGCCGCCTTCGACATGGTCGTGAGCAAGCTCTGATGACGATCCGAGTTGCGGTCACCGGCGTCGGCGTCGTCGCCCCGTGCGGCGTCGGTGCCGACGCGTTCTGGCAGGGCCTCCACGAGACCCCACCCGAGGGTGACCAGCGCTCGGTCGCCGACTGGGATCCGTCGCCCTGGTTCGACAATCCCAAGGAGGCACGGCGCGCCGACCGCTTCAGCCAGTTCGCGCTGGCCGCTGCGGCGGAGGCGCTCGAACAGGCCGGTGAGCTCGGCGTCGATCCGGCCCGGATCGGCTCGCTGATCGGCACCGGCATCGGCGGCATCATCACCAACGAGGAACAGATCGTGAACCGCCACGTGAAGGGCGACCGTCGGGTCTCCCCCTTCCTCGTGCCGATGATGATGCCCAACGCCGCCGCCGCATCGGTCTCGATGCGCTACGGCTTCCAAGGGCCGTGTGAGGCCACGGTCACCGCTTGTGCGGCCGGGACCCACTCGGTCGGCAACGCCCTCGCACTGATCCGTTCCGGCCGAGCCGACGCCGTGATCGCCGGTGGGGCCGAGGCGCCCCTCACCCCGACGTCGCTGGCCGGGTTCCGCAACATGACGGCGATGTCGAAGCAGGGCATCTCGATGCCCTTCGACGCCCGCCGCGACGGTTTCGTCATCGCCGAGGGCGCCGGGGTGCTGGTGCTGGAGCGCTGGGACCTCGCCGAGGCGCGCGGTGCCACGATCCTGGCCGAGTTGATGGGCGCCGCCTCCACGGCCGATGCCCACCACATCACCGCCCCGGCTCCGGGCGGCACCGGCGCCATCCGCTCGATGGAGATCGCCATCGCCGACGCCGGCCTCACCGCCGGCGACGTGCGCCACATCAACGCCCACGGCACCTCGACCCCGCTCAACGATGCGGCCGAGGCTCACGCCGTGGCCAAGGTGTTCGGCACCGAGGGCGGCCCGATCGTCACCTCGACCAAGGGAGTCACCGGCCATGCCCTCGGCGCGGCCGGCGGCCTCGAGGCGGTCGCCGTCGTCCTGTCGATGGTCAGGAAGCGGATCCCGCCGACGCTCGGACTCGCCGAGCGCGACGCCGAACTCCCCGACATCGACATCGTGACCGGCGACGGTCGCGACTGGGAGCCAGGCCCGGCGATGTCGAACAGCTTCGGCTTCGGTGGCCACAACGGCAGCGTGGTGTTCGGCCCCGCGGCCTGACCCGAACGCTCCGGAGATCAGCGATCACGGTGGCGGGCTCCT
>JBPEXC010000173.1:0-3512 GCA_052032035.1 Acidimicrobiales bacterium
GAGGCCACGGCGCGATCGTCGGCGTCGATCGCATCGGGGAAGTCGGTCGTGGGTTCGAAGTCGTCCACCGGTCACCAGCCTACGACGCCGCGTCGTTCGACGCTGATCGCGGCGCAACTCTCGGGTGGCTCATGTCGGTACCGCATCGTGCTGAGACGCGAACGAGCCCCGCCGCCCAGAGGCAGCGGGGCTCGGGTCGTCGGTCCCCCGGATGTGGCGGTTCGGGCTAGTCGAGCCGCTCGATGATGGTGGCGTTGGCCATGCCGCCGCCCTCGCACATCGTCTGCAGGCCGTAGCGGCCGCCGGTGCGCTCGAGCTCGTTGAGCATGGTGGCCATGAGGCGGGCACCCGAGCAGCCGAGCGGGTGGCCGAGGGCCACGGCGCCGCCGTTGGGGTTCACCTTCTCCATGTCGGGGTTGTGCTCCTTGGCCCAGGCCAGGACGACCGAGGCGAAGGCCTCGTTGACCTCGAACACGTCGATGTCGTCGACGGTGAGACCGCTCTTCTCGAACACCTTGGTGGTGGCCGGGATCGGGCCGGTGAGCATGGTGACGGGGTCGACGCCGGCGAGGGCGAAGCTGTGGAAGCGGGCCCGGGGCTTGAGGCCGAGCTCCTTGGCCTTCGACTCGCTCATGATCAGCACGGCGGCGGCGCCGTCGGTGATCTGCGAGCTGTTGCCGGCGGTGACGAGGCCGTCCTCCTGGAAGGCGGGCTTGAGGGTGGCGAGCTTCTCGACGGTCGAACCGTCGCGGATGCCGCCGTCGACGGTGACGGTCTCGCCGGTCTCGATGACCTTGCCGGTCTCGCGGTCAAGGATCTTCTCGGCGACCGGGATGATCTCGTTCTCGAAGCGGCCCTCGTCGCGAGCGCGGGCGGCACGGTTGTGGCTGTCGACCGAGTAGGCGTCGAGCTCCTCGCGGGAGATGCCCCACTTCTCGGCGATCATGTTGGCGCCGATGCCCTGGGGCACGAGGCCGCCGACATCCGCGTAGCGGTCGGACATGGCCTGGGTGAACGCGGTGCCCACGCCCTGCACCATCAGCGAGGCGCCCATCGGCACGAGGCTCATCACCTCGACGCCGGCGGCGATCGCGATGTCATAGGCGCCGGCCATGATGCCCTGGGCGGCGAAGTGGGCCGACTGCTGCGACGAGCCGCACTGGCGATCGACGGTGGTGGAGGGCACCGACTCGGGCCAACCGGCGGTGAGCACGGCGTTGCGGCCGACGTTGACGGCCTGGGCGCCGACCTGCATCACGCAGCCCATGATCACGTCGTCGACGAGCTCGGGATCGAGGTTGTTGCGCTCGGCGAGAGCCTTGAGCACCTCGGCGGCGAGGTCGGCGGGGTGCCAACCGGAGAGGCTTCCGTAGCGCTTGCCCATCGGGGTGCGAACGGCATCGACAATGACGGCGTTTTCCATCGGGGTCTCTTTCCTGTGTCGGCGAGCCGGCCGGCGGCCGACAGTTGCGAACGTGTGTGCCGCCAAGGGTACTGCCAGCCCCCTACGCGGTACCAAACGCGAGCAGTGCTTGCATCAGCCCGCAGCGAGAGGCGACCGCTACCGTGACATCGGGAACCCAGTTGCTCGTGCCGCTTCCCGGGCCGCACCCCTCCACCGATCGGGAGATCATCGTGAACGAGTCCGTCACCTTCGAGCCAGTCACCAACGAGGCCGCCCAGGCCGTCGGGGCCGTCATCAACGCCTCGATCGAGGGCGCCACCATCCCCCAGAAGTTCCTCGAGGCGGCCGCCGCCTTCGGCGACGGCGTGATGTTCCGATGGCTCGACGGCGAGGACTGGCGGGAACTCACCCGAGCCGAGTTCACCGACGCCGTCGCCCGCGCCGCCACCGGGCTCGAGGCCCAGGGCGTGGGCCCCGGCGACCGCGTCCTGCTGATGCTGCGCAATCGCGTCGAGTTCCACGTGCTCGACCTCGCCGCGCTGTTCCTCGGCGCCACCCCGGTGTCGGTCTACAACAGCTCCTCGGTCGACCAGGTGGCCTTCCTGGCCGCCGACGCCGCCGTCAAGGTCGCCGTCGTCGAGGACGCCGGCTTCTTCGAGATCGTCACCAAGGCGAAGGGTGACGTGCCGACCCTGGCGTCGGTGGGCGTGATCGAGGACGGCATCGACGACGCCGACTTCACCTACGCCGACCTGCTCGCCGCCGACCCGGCCGACCTCGACGACCTCGCCACCCGCGCCACCCCGTCCGACCTCGCCACGCTGATCTACACGTCGGGCACCACCGGGCCGTCCAAGGGCGTCATGCTCGACCACGCCAACATCCTGTGGACCGCCGAGTGCCTGCGCATCGCCATCGGCTGGGACAGCTTCGTCGGCAAGAAGGCGATCAGCTACCTGCCGATGGCCCACATCGCCGAGCGGGTCACCGGCGCCTACATGCCGCTCCTGCTGGGCACCCAGATGACGTGCTGCCCCGACCCGACCCAGCTCGCCACCTACACCACCCACGTGCGCCCCAACATCCTGTTCGGCGTGCCCCGCGTGTGGGAGAAGGTCTACAACGGTGTCAACGCGGTGCTCGCCGCCGATGCCGAGAAGTCCAAGGCGGTCGGCGAAGCCCTCGAGGCGGCCGAGCCGATCCGGCAGAAGATGACGTTCGGGACCGCCACCGCGGAAGAGGTGGAGACCTACGACTTCCTCGACGCCGTCGCCTTCTCGACCATCCGTGATCTCGTCGGCCTCGATCAGGTCGAACTGGCGATCAGCGGTGCCGCCCCGATCCCGGCCGAGGTGCTCAGCTGGTTCCGCACGATCGGCGTGCCCCTGTCGGAGATCTACGGTCTGTCGGAGACCTCCGGGCCGCTCAGCTGGGCCCCCTACCGGGTGAAGCCCGGTTCGGTCGGTCCGGGCGCGCCGGGCATCGAGGTGACCCTCGCGGAGGACGGCGAGGTGCTGTGCCGCGGCGGCAACGTGTTCCGCGGCTACCTCAACCAGCCGGCCAAGACCGACGAGGTGCTCGACGACGACGGCTGGTTCCACACCGGTGACATCGGCGAGTTCGACGACGAGGGCTACCTGCGCATCGTCGACCGCAAGAAGGAACTGATCATCACCGCCGGCGGCAAGAACCTGTCGCCCGCCAACCTCGAGGCCGCCCTCAAGATGATCCCCCTCGTCGGCCAGGCGTGCGCCATCGGCGACCGCCGGCCGTTCGTGTCGGCCCTGCTCACCCTCGATCCCGACATGGCCCCCCAGTGGGCGGCCGCCAACGGCATCGAGTTCACCACGCTGGCCGCCCTCGCCGAGGAGGAGGCGGTCGTGGCCGCCATCGAGAAGGGCGTGGAAGAGGCGATGGCCGGCTTCAACAACGCCGAGCGGGTGAAGAAGGTGCGGGTGCTCGGTGAGGAGTGGCTGCCCGACACCGACGTGCTCACCCCCACCTCGAAGCTGAAGCGTCGCGGCATCCACAGCCGCTACGAGGCGGAGATCGAGAACCTCTACACGTGACCCGACGGTCGCTGCTGTCCGGGGTCGCCCTGGGTCTG
>JBPEXC010000174.1:0-3712 GCA_052032035.1 Acidimicrobiales bacterium
CGTCGACGAGTGGGTCCGGGTGCAGCTCCCGGTCCGCCCCAACGGCACCACCGGCTGGGTCCGCGCCACCGACGTCACCCTCGAGGAGATCGACGCCCGGGTCGAGGTCGACCTCGAGACCCGCACCGCCACCGCCTGGCTCGACGGCGAACTCCTCCTCACCACCCCGGTCGCCGTCGGCTCGCCCGACAACCCCACCCCGACCGGCACCTTCTTCGTCACCGACAAGGTCGACACCGACAACGACGGCGGCGCCTACGGCCCCTTCGCCCTCGGCCTCTCCGCCCACAGCGACACCCTCACCGAGTTCGCCGGCGGCGACGGCCAGATCGGCCTCCACGGCACCGACACCCCCACCTCGATCGGCCAGGCCGTCTCCCACGGCTGCGTCCGGTTCCCCAACGTCCTGATCACCGTGCTGGCCACCGAGCTGCCCCTCGGCACGCCGGTGGTCATCGCCTGACCCGGCCCCGGTGAACGGTGCGGATCAGTGAGCCTGCAATACTCGGAACGATGGCGGCGGAGGGCTCCCACCACAGCGACGCACGCCTCGTCGAGGCAGCCGTCGGCGGCGACCCGACGGCGTTCGGCACCCTCTTCGAGCGCTGGTTCGACCGGGTCCACGACGTCGCCCGCAACATCGTCCGCAACGACGACACCGCCGCCGAGGTCGCCCAGGACGTCTTCCTCACCGCCTGGCAGCGCCTCGACCAGCTCGACGACCCGGAACGCTTCGGTGGCTGGCTGCTCCGCACCAGCCGCAACCGGGCCCTCAACCGGCTCGAGAAGGAACGGCGGGCCCAACCCCTCGAGGGTGACGTCATGACCGGGCTCCACGACACCCACCACGGCGGCGCCGACCGCGACGACCTCGTCGGCTCCAATCGGGTGCTCGCCACCGAGGCGATCAGCGACGCCAGGGACCAGCGACAGCTGGTGTGGGCGGCAGCGGCCGCGCTGGGCGAACGCGACGTCAGTATCCTCGACCTCCAGCTCCGCCATCAGCTCGACCCGGCCGAGATCGCCGACGAGCTCGGCGTCACCGCCAACAACGCCCACCAGCTCCTGTTCCGCCTGCGGGGCAAGCTGGGCGACGCGGTCGCCAACCATCAGGTGTGGCGCGACGGGTCGCCCCGGTGCGCCGAGCTGGCCGCCCTGGTCGACGGCGACCCGTTCGACGCCTCGACCAACAAGATCGTGCAGCGCCACGCCAAGCGGTGCGAGGCGTGCGGGGCCGAACGGGAGCGCGTGGTCGACCCGACCAAGCTGTTCGCCGCCGTCCCGATCGTGGCGGCGCCGGCGGTGCTGAGGGACCGGGTGGCGGCGGCCCTGGTCGAGCAGGGCGTGCCGCTCTCGACCGACGGCGGCGGCCCCGGCCAGGCCGCCGAGACCGATGGCTCGTCCGAGGCCGCCCAGCGCAGCAGCGGCCCCAGCGCCGACGGTCCCGGCCCGTCGGCCGAATCCGCCAGCGGCCACCACACCAACCCCGACCGCCGGAACCGCCGGCGGCTCGCCCTCGTGGGCGCCGTGTTGATCGTCGTCCTCCTCGCCTCGGTCCTCGCCCTGGCCGACCCGGCCGGCAACCCGGACGTGATCGCCGGCCCGGACTCGACCGACGACCCGGCCGCCGACACCGCCACCACCGACCCCGACCTCGCCACCCCGTCGACCACGATCACCTCGACGACCGCGCCGCCGACCACGATCACCTCGTCGACGGCGCCGCCGACCACTTCGTCGACCACACGACCGACGACCGCCCCACCGACGACGGCACCACCCACCACACCGTCAACGGCCCCGCCGTCCACCGAACCGCCCACCACCGAACCCCCCACCCCGGAACCGCCGACGACCGAACCCCCACCGCCGCCCGAGATCATCCGCTTCACGCTCTCCACCCCGCCGGGCGCCATCTTCTGCCAGGACTCCACCCACGTCGCTCGACGGGCGTCCTGGCTCACCGAGGAGACGACCGGCGTCGAACTGACGACCGCCAACGGCACCACCGCCGGCGACCCGACCGACAACCACACCTTCTGTGCCCCGTCGGGCTCGACGGTCACGCTCACGGCCACCGGCCCCGGCGGCACCGTCAGCCAGAACCGAACGGTCTCCTGACGGCCCGCGTCACGCGCGGGACGGCGCCGGCACGATGGCCTCGACCTCGGCGCTGATCGACCCGAACGCCTGGGCCAGCTTCGACAGGTCCTTGCCGTCCCACACCCCGACGACCGCGCCGCCCGACCCGGTCGAGGTCACCGGCCAGCCGTGCTGCTCGGCGGTGTCGACCAGGAGCTGCTGCAAGGTCGTGAGCCCCCCGAACCGGCCCCGCAGCTCCATGTTGCGGGCGATCAAACGACCGAAGTGCTCGGCCCGGCTGCCGTCGGCGTCCTGCCAGGTGAGCGCCGCCCGTCCCTCGGGCACCAGGTGGGCCAACGAACGCATCGTCGCCCCGACCATCTGGTCGCCGCTGTCGTGGCGCACCCGCAGGTCCTGGTGGTAGATCCCGCTCTCGGCCGCCGCCTGGGTGTGATACGCCAGGAACAGGGGCGGCAGGGCGTCGGCGTCGAGCGGCGTGTAGCGGCCGGTCGACACGGCGAACCGGGCGTCGACGTCCATCGACGAGAAGTCCATCGCCACCAGGCCGCCGTAGCTCTGGGCCACCCGATCCTGGAGCCCGGCGGTGATGCCGAGGGTCTCGGTCTCGACCGACAGGGCGATCGACGCCAGGGCGTCGGGTGGCAGGTCGAGGTCGACGAACTCGGCGAGGCACTGGAGCGCACCGACCACCAGCGCGGACGATCCGGCGAGCCCGACCTGGCGGGGGATGTCGGTCTCGTACGACAGGCGGAACCCCGCCGGTCGCTGATGGTCGACCGAGTCGACCACCCGCAGGAACGTGCGGATCGTGGCCGTCAGCAGGGAGTCACCGGTGCCGAGCCCGTAGCGGTCGACCCAGTCGACCAGGTCGAGCGACGTGCGCCACCAGCGTCGGTCGTCGGGGCCGGGCACCACCTCGACGTGGTAGTCGTCGGTGCGTTCGAGCCGCACCGTGGCGGCGAAGTTGTCGATCGCGAGGCTGAGGCACTTGCCCCCATAGCCGTCCGACGGGTTGCCGAGGAGGCCGACTCGCGCCGGGACCCGGGCCTCGATCACCGCGCCGCTGTCGGATGGTCGAGTGGCCGCCACCCCGACAGGATCAGGAGAAGTCGGCCTCGGTCGGCACGGCCACGCCCGGCTTGTAGTGGAGGGCCACCGACTCGAGAGCGGCCTTCAGCTCGGCGGTCGACGCGCCGGGCGCCATGTGGACCGTGATCGTCTGGGCGTAGACGTGCACCGCCTGGGCGTGACCCGTCTCGAGCAGGACACGGCCGATGTCGTCGACGGGACGATCGCCGATGATCTCCTGGCCGAGCTCGTAGCGCTCGTGCCCCATGCCGGTGAACGAACGGTTCGTCTCGAACCGCACGATGCCGGGGTTGGTGGAGGGCTTCTCGATGACGGACACAGGCTCACCCATAGCGGAGGCGATCCTACCCCTTGGCCGCCGGGAAACGGGAACTGCCGGCCCGCACGGTCCGCAGCGCCCACACCCCGAGCCCGACCGACACCACCGCCAGCACGACGTGCACCACCTTGAAGGCGACCGAGAAGTCGGCGACGAGGGTGCTGACCGTGCGCGGCGGCCACCACAGGATCGAGGCCATCG
>JBPEXC010000175.1:0-2390 GCA_052032035.1 Acidimicrobiales bacterium
CACGGGTCCGGGGTGCCCGGGTTCCCCCAGCACCCGCACCGTGGCTTCGAGACCGTCACCTACGTGCGGCAGGGCCTGGTCGACCACAGCGACTCGATGGGTGCCACCGCCCGCTACGGCCGGGGCGACACCCAGTGGATGACCGCCGGCCGCGGCATCCAGCACGCCGAGATGTTCCCCCTGGTCGACGAGGCGGCGCCCAACCCCCTCGAGCTGTTCCAGATCTGGCTCAACCTGCCGGCCGCCGACAAGATGGTCGACCCCTACTTCACGATGTTCTGGGACCACCGCACGCCCCGGGTCGTCCACAAGGACGCCGACGGGCGGGCGACCGAGGTGACGGTGATCGCTGGCCGCCTCGACGACGCCGAGCCGCCCGCTCCCCCGCCCAATTCGTGGGGCGCCCGACCCGAGAGCGACCTCGCCATCTGGCACATCCGGATGGAGGCGGGCGCCGCCTTCACCCTGCCGGAGCCGACCGGCGGCACCCCGGACAACCCGACGCTGCGCATGCTCTACATCTTCGACGGTGAGGGCGTCGACCTGGCCGCCGGCCCGGAAACCGCCGCCGACGGCGCGACCGATCGCCTCGCCGGCGGCGAGGGCGGCCTGCTCGCACCGGGCACCGCCGTCGACCTCCGCGCCCTCGATCGAGGCAACGGCAACGGCACCGAGGCCCTGCTGCTGCAGGGTCGTCCGATCGGCGAACCGGTGGCCCGCTACGGGCCGTTCGTCATGAACACCGAGGCCGAGATCCACCAGGCCTTCGCCGACTATCGCGACACCGAGTTCGGCGGCTGGCCGTGGGCCGATGCCGCCCCCGACCACGGCGACGACCCCACCCGGTTCGCCCTCCACGCCGACGGCACCCGCGAAACCGCCGACTGACCGAAATCACACCCGAGGCGCGGACCGACTGCGTAGGGTGCGCTGATGGTGATGGTCGAGCCCGAGGTCAGCGAACGCACGGGCCGCCGTCACGGCGAACGAGCGGTCGTCGGCTACCTCGCGTTCGTGTCGATGCTGCTCGCCTTCGGCGTCGACTCGGCGCTCCCGGCCTTCGACGAGATCGCCGACGAGTTCGGCCTCGGCGGCGAGGGCCTCGGCGTGTCGCTCGTGGGCACGTCCTACTTCATCGGGATGGCCGGAGGACAGCTGGTCTGGGGCCCATTGTCCGATCGCTACGGGCGGGCTCCCGTGCTGCGTCTGGGCATCGTGCTGTATGCCCTGGGCGGCCTGGCGGCTGCCCTCGCCCCGTCCTTCGGGCTCCTCCTCCTCGCTCGCCTCGTGTGGGGCCTCGGCGCGTCCGGCCCCGCCGTGCTCCGGGCGGCCATCGCCCGCGACCTCTACGAGGGCGATCAGATGGCTCGGGTCATCACCCTGATGATGGCGGTGTTCCTGATCGGGCCGATCCTCGTGCCCTTCGCCGGCACCGCCATCCTGCGGTTCGGGTCGTGGCGCTGGATCTTCGTCGCCTCGGGCATGCTCGCCGCCGGCGCCTTCGCCCTCACGTCGTGGTTCGGCGAGACCCTCGCCCCGGAGGCCCGGCGGCCGCTCCGCTTCCGCCCCCTGGTCGAGGCTGCATCGACGGTGGTGCGCCACCCCGTCACGATGGCCTACCTCGGCGCCCAGACCCTCGCCCAGGGCGCGTTCCTGATCTACCTCGGGTCGAGCGCCCCGATCCTCGACGACATCTACGGCCGCGGCGACCAGTTCGCCTGGTGGTTCGGGCTCTCCGGGGTCGGCATGGCGATCACCCTGTTGATCAACAACCGCCTCATCGGCCGGTTCGGGGCCGTCACGGTGCTCGGGCGCGGCGCCGTGCTGATGGTCCTGTGCTCGGCGCTCGGCCTGGCGGCCACGCTCGCCGCCGACGGGGTCCCGGCGTTCGCGGTGTGGTTCGCCTGGGTCTGTGCGGTGAACGCGCTCCAGACCATGGTCACGCCGATGGCCAACTCCCTCGCCATGGAACCGATGGGGGAGATCGCGGGCACCGCCTCGGCGATCGTCGGGTTCGCCACGATCGCCGGTGGCGCCGTGCTGGCGGCGATCGTCGACGCCCGCATCCACCTCACCGTCACGCCGATGGTGGCTGCCAACCTCGGCTACGGCGTCGCCGCCCTCGCCCTGGTGATCGTCGCCCGTCGTCAGGCCGTGCGACTCGGGCTGCCGTCCGCCCGGCCGCGCCGCCCTGCCGCGCCCTGACGCCTTCGGATCGACAGCGGGGCCCGGCTCGGCCTCAGGCGGCCGAGCGGCGCTTGGGCAGTGGACGTGTGGCTTCGTCGTCGATGACCACCGGGTTCTTGTAGCTGGGAGCGTCGGGCATGGCGTCGCCGTAGACCGGTCGGGCGTTGGTCGCCGTCACGTCGTCGGCGGTGAGACGCTTCGGC
>JBPEXC010000176.1:0-16092 GCA_052032035.1 Acidimicrobiales bacterium
CGAGGCAGCCGCGGTGGGCGGGGTCTCGGTGGCGGTCACGAGCGGTCCTGGCGCACGATCGACTCCTGCTTGGCGATCTCGTCGAGCACCATGCGGACCGTCTGCACGGCGTCGGTCTCACCGAACTCCTCGAACAGCGACCGTGCCTCGTGGAGCTTGGCCTTGGCGTCGTCGAACACGCCGAGGTGGGCGAGGGCGTTGCCCTGGTTGGCGAGGACCCGGGCCCGGCCCTGGGGGTCGGCGTGGCGGGTGCGGTGCTGCAGCACGCCCTCGTAGAGCCCGATCGCCTCGGCGATGTTGTCGGCCTGGTGCTTGGACGGCATGTAGACCAGGGCGTTGGCCAGGTTGAGCTGGGTCGACGCCCACCGGTCGGGCAGATGGGTCGGCGAGAACACCTCGAGGGCCCCCCGCATCGACTGCACGGCCACCCCGACGCGGAGCTGGTCGGTCGCCTCGTGCATCGGGGCGGTGAGATAGGCGAGGCCAAGATTGGCGTTGGCGATCGCCCAGGTGTCGGGGGCCGACTCCTTGGTGACGAGGGCGAGGGCCTGGTGGTAGTGGTCGATCGCGGCCTGGATCAGCCGGGGTGCGGCCTCCTTGCGTTCCTGCAACATCGCGCCGACCGCCAGGTGGAGGTCGGCGCGACTGAGAGCGAGGTCGGTGTCGGCGAGGGCGTCGAGGGCGGCGTCGAAGGTGACCTGGGCGCGCTGGGCACCGCCCTCGTCGAGCTGCACGTTGGCCAGCTGCCCGAGCAGCTGGCCGGCGAGGGGCTGCGACACGTCGTTGGCCACCTGGGCGGCCCGTTCGAGCGTCTCGATGGCGGCCGCAGTGTCGTGCCGCTCGAGTTCCCGGGTGGCCCACGCCGCGAGGGCGGCGGCGGCGAACTCGCCGTCGACGCCGGCGGCGTCGACCTGCAGGGGGGTCGGCGGTTCGACCTCGAGCCCGGTGACGAACGCGAGGGTGTCGAGGTGGCAGCGCAGGACCGGGCCGAGGTCGAGGGCCCGAAGCGCGGCGAGGCGCTCGGCGTCGGGGGCGAGCACGAACTGGTTGAGCAGGTCGACCGTCGACGGCGCGTCGGCCGCCTCGGCCACCCGCTTGTCGATCAGCACCAGCGCCCCGTCGAGGTCGCCGTCGAGGGCTCGCTCGTACCAGGCCAGGTCGTCGGCGAAGGTCGGCGGCCGGCGGCCGGCGACGAGCTCGGCCCGCAGCTGGTCGTCGGCCTCGTCGTGGCCGTCGATCAGGAGGTAGCCGGCCGGCAGCGGGAACACCCCGAGCGGCTGGGGACGAGCGAGATCGGACGAGTCGGTCATGACGGTTCCTCGGGGAGTGGGGAGAGCGCAGCGAGGCTCATGCGGAGCGCACCGCTGCCGTCGTCCCAGACGGCGGGATAGCGACCTCCGGAGAAGTCGAGGGGCAACACTTCGTGGATCAGGGCCGAGCGATCCCCGGCCACCGTGCGCTGCTTCAACAGCAGCCCACCGGCCTCCGGACCGGTGAGGGGGACGAGCCAGAGTTCGTCGCCGCGGGGCAGGGCCACCAGCGAGTCGGACGGGAACCAGCGCGCCGCCTGGGCGGCGCTGAGGCGCAGGTTGCCGTCGTCGGTGATCTCGAGGTCGACGGCGCTCACGACACCCCCACCTCCGCGATGCGCGCCTCGACGAGATCGAGCACCCGCTCCATGCCGGCCACGACCGGCGCCGACAGCTCGGCCCCGGGGTCGACCCGGGCGGCCTCGATCAGGAACACCTCGACCTCGTCGGGATACTGGTCGCCGAGCAACCAGTGACCGAAGGCCAAGGCGTGGTCCCAGCGGAACTGGTGGGAGTGGAGCCCCTCGAGGGCCGGCAGGTGCTCGATCTCGCTGCCGGGGACCCGGTACACGGTGCCGGGCTCCGCCCCGGTGGCCGAGGCGTCGATCAGCACGACGAGACGAGCGCCCCGCATCTTGAACGCCACGTCCATGCCGGCGGTGCCGCCGTCGACGATCACGACGCCGTCGGGCACCCCGCGTTCCCAGAGGTGACGGATCGCGATCGGCCCGACGGCGTCGTCGCCGCGCAACAGGTTGCCGCAGCCGACCACCACCACCTGGCCGCGCTCGTGCGCGCTGAGCTCGTCGTCGAAGGCGACGGCTCGGGCCGCCTCCAGCGGCGACGCGGACGAGGCAGGCGACGAGGCGGACAGAGCCAGGGGCGGCGGTGTGGGCTGGTTCACCAGGCTCAGACCATCCCGTTCACGACGAACTTCGACAGTTCCTTGCCGGTCTTGCCGTCGTAGGCGTGCACGGTGCAGACCAGGCACGAGTCGAAGCTGCGAGCGACCAGGCCGAGCTCGACCGGGTCGTGGATGTCGGCGATCGGGGCGCCGACGAGGGCCTGCTCGATCGGACCGAGCACCCCCTCGCCGTCACGGGGACCGATGTTCCAGGCGGTCGGGGTGATCACCTGGTAGTTCTCGATCTTGCCGTCGTCGAGCACGATCCAGTCCGACAGCGAGCCGCGAGCGGCCTCGGTCGAGCCGAAGCCCTTGCCCGACGCGTGCTCGGTCGGCTTGGTGTAGAAGCTGTCGCCGAGGCTGAGCTCGTCGAGCCACTTGCGGGTCCACTGGTAGTACTTCGGGCCCTCGTGGACCCGAGCGAGCTGACGGACCAGGACCGACGGTCCCTTCTCGGCCAGCACGTTCTTGAACAGCGGATCCTGATCCTGGTGGGCGCCGGCGCCGGGGCCGCCGGCGACGACCCGACGGGCCAGCGGACCGGTCTCGAGGGGCAGGTGGCCGATGCCGGGCACGTCGTAGCGAGGCGACTTGGCCCACGAGTACTTGCCCTGCTTGCGACCGACCTCGGGGTCGATCGGGTCGGTGACCCCGTCCCACGGGTGCAGGAAGCCGGTGTCGTTGTAGAACGAGTGCTTGGTGTCCTCGCTCACCCGCAGGTGATCGAACTCGTGGTGTTCACCGTTGGCGTAGATGCCCGAGCGGTTGATCAGCGCCGCGTTGCGGCCGTCGATCGTCGGGTTCTCGTAGAGGTCCGGCTGGAAGTAGGTGCCGGTGGCGATGTAGTTGCCGACGCCCTGCCCGAACGTGTCGAGGCCGATGTCGAGCGAGTAGCGGATGAAGAAGCCGAGGTCGGAGTTGTAGTGCCCCTCGTTCTCGTCGACCCAGGCCATGATGTCGTCCCAGGTCTCGTTCTCGAGCCACCGCTCGAGGGTGCCCCCGAGCCACTGCTCCTCCATCCACGAGCGCTTCCAGTTCTCGAGGATGGCGATCGAGCGCGACACCTCGGCCAGGGTCGGTGCGCACATCACGCCGCCCGGCACCATGAAGCTCGAGTGCGGCCACTGGCCGCCGAACATCGCGTACACCTCGACCGGCTTGGCCGACAGCACGACGCCCTTCTGATAGCTCTCGCCGACGTAGGGGGCGAAGCGGCGGACCGCCTCGTCGTACATCGAGGACCCGGCGTAGTTCTTGTTGGTCAGGTCGATGGCGAACAGGGCGTAGAAGTAGCGCGGGATCGACTGCAGGGTCTCGCACGCCTGGGCGATGTTGCGGATCAACGTGGCGTTCTGCGGCACGTGGGTGGCCCAGGCCGTGTCGAGCGCGTAGGCCGACTTGTAGAGGTGGGAACCGCCGCAGATCCCGCAGATCCGGGGGGTGACGATCAGCCCGGCCTGGGGGTCCTTGCCCTTGAGGATCATCTCGAACCCGCGGAACATGCCGGCCGTGGTCCAGGCCGAGGTGACGACCCCGTCCTCGATCGTGACCCGCACGTCGAGATCGCCCTCGACGCGTCCCAGGGGGCTGACGTTCAGATCGATGGCACCGGTCTCGGTGATCTTGTCTTCGACACTCGTCATGATGGTTCGTTCGTCAGACGACGAACATGTCCTCCTTCGACCACTCGGGGGCGGCGACCTTGGCCGCGGCGGCGTGCGCCATGTAGGTGAGGTGGTCCGACCCTTCGGGCACCTCCTTGGGGATGACACCGTTGACCTTCTGGGTCTTGAACACGGTGCCGGGCGCCAGATCCATGAACGGGAACTCCGGCTCGGTGCACCCCAGGCAGGGCATGCCGGCCCTGGTCTTGGAACTCTGGCGGTTCCACAGGATGCGGTTGCACGGCGAGTGGGTCATCGGCCCACGGCAGCCGAACTCGTAGAAGAGGCAACCGGTGCGGGTGCCCTCACCGAAGCTCAGCGTCGACTGCTTGTACTCGAAGAACTGGACCCGGGTGCAGCCGGTCTGGGTGAAGGTCTTGAAGAACGTCTGCGGGCGGTGCAGCTCGTCGAGGGCGATGTCGGCGGCCCGGCCGGTGGCCAGGGCCACCAGGATCTGGGTGATCCAGTCGGGGTGGGCGGGGCAGCCGGGGATGTTGATCACCGGGAGGCCGGCCTTCGACACGAAGTCGGGGCCGAGGAAGCCGCCCTTGTCGCGCTTGTGGAACTGCAGGCCGGTCGAGTCGGTCGGGTTGGGCTCGGCGGCGGGGATGCCGCCCCAACACGCGCAGTCGCCGATGGCGACGACGATGCTGGCCGCCGCCGCCAGGTCGTTGACCCAGTCCTTCATGGGGCGATCGGCGAACAGGTTGTAGCGGCCGGTGCCGTCGGGGCCCTCGATGACGGTGCCCTCGAAGACGAAGATGTCGAGGTCGCGCTCGCCGTTGGCGCAGTCGTAGAACAACTTCTGCGCGTTCTCGCCGAGCTCCATGCCGAGGGATGGATGCCAGATGAGGTCCAGACCGAAGTCGACGATCAGGTCGACCACGTTGGGCTCATCGGCGTTCAGGAACGACATGGTGTTGCCACTGCATGCCCCTCCGTGAAGCCAGAGCACTGATGCCATGGATGGGTTCTCCTTCCTCGCTCAGCGAGAAGCGGGTGTGGGTGAGAGTCGGGAGCCGCGGACCGCGACGAGGCGATCGACGAGGGCGGCGACGGTGTCTGGCCGGCGGGCCGAGGTCTCGGCCACGGCCATCCCCGGGTGCACGGCCTCGATGCTGGCGAGGGCGGCGTCGCGGTCGAACTCGCACGGCTCGGCCAGGTCGATCTTGGTGATGACGGCCAGGTCGGACGAGTGGAAGATCTGCGGGTACTTGCGGGGCTTGTCCTCGCCCTCGGTGACCGACAGCAGGACGATGCGGAGGCCCTCGCCGAGGTCGAACGACGACGGGCACACGAGGTTGCCGACGTTCTCGACGAAGAGGAACTCGACCTCGGCGGCGTCGGTCCAGGCGTCGAGGTGCTGGGCGATCATGTCGCTCTCGAGATGGCAGAGACCCTCGGTGACGATCTGGCGGACGGGGGCGCCCGAGGCCGCGAGACGTCGGGCGTCGTTGTCGGTGGCGCAGTCGCCGACGAGGGCGGCGGTGGTGTGGCCCCGTCGCACGAGCTCGGCCAGCACCTCGGTGAGCAGCGCGGTCTTGCCGGTGCCGGGGCTGGAGATCAGGTTGACGGCCAGGGTGCCGGCGGCGTCGAAGCGGCGACGCAGGTCGGCCGAGATGCGGTCGTGGCGGTCCAACACCGGGGTGTCGAGCTCGATCTCGGGCGGGGAGGTCACGGGATCAGGCACCGGCCCTCACCCCCGCAGCGGGTCGGTAGCCCTTGATCAGCAGGTCGTCGCCCGAACGCACGTCCGGGGTCGGGCAGCCATGGGTCGGGCAGGCGAACACCATGTCGTCGAGCTCGACCTCGTGCTCCCCGTCGGGGCACCACACGATCACCGGGTCGATCTCGACGACGAGTTCGGCCTCGGCGCAGCACGTGCCCGGGCGACTCAACTCGAAGCCGAAGGCGAGGGCCTCGGCGACGATGCCACTGAGCCGGCCGACCCGCACGGTCACCTGCTCGACGGCGTCGACGTCGTGGGCGCGGGCCGAGTCGGCCACCTCGCTGATCACGGCGCGGGCGACGGACAACTCGTGCATCAGCGGGCCAGCCGCTGCCCGAGGGCCCGGGCGATCTCGATGACCATGCCGAGGCCTCGCTGCACGTCGTCGTCGCGCAACGACTTGGCGAGCCCGATCGTGCCGACCTTGGCCTGCGACGCCTGGGCGTTGGCCACTCCCTCGGTGGCGGCTTCGCTCACCATCGACAAGAGCCCGATCACCTCGGGCCGGATCATGGCCGAGTCGAGCACGGCGGACAGCGCCGGACCGGCGGCCTTGAGCTCCTGGGCGATGCCGACGATGTCGGCCAGCTTCGGGAGCTCGCCGGTGTCGGTGGGCAGGGGACCCCCACCCTTCTTGAGATCGTTCACGCCCTCGGCGACGGCCTCCATGATGAAGTCGCCGCGGGCGATGAAGCCGCTGAGGCCGATCGTGAGCGTCGACAGCAGCTCGGCGTTGTCGAGCAGGGTGACGAGCGCGGCGGCCACCCCCGGGTCGTCGAGCTTCTCGAGCACGACCTCGGACGGTCGATGGGTGGCTGCTGCGGAGGTCTCCGTCATCTCGTCCCTTCCCGAACCCACATCCGACGGTCCCGAAGCTGACCGGACGCCGGATGTGACATTTGCCTCTCGTCAGGAAGGTACGCTCACACCGCGCCAGCGACTATCCAGAAAGCGCACCGGCTATCCGATCCCTGTACGAATGGCGATTTTTCACTATCCACAAAACGCAACCGTTGTCCTGACGGCGAAGGCGTCCCCCGCAGGAGGTGCCTGATGCCGGGCCGTTTGCAGCGCCTGCACTCCCTCAACACGGCCAACGCCGAGGGTCGACCCCGGCCCCGGCTCAAGCCGCGCGGCATCCCGCCGGCGCTCGCTCCGCACGGGATCTACGCCACCGACGACCCCCTCGAGGCGGCCCTCTACGGCCGCGACCTGCTCGGCAGTCACCGGATCCGGGTGACCGGGGCGGCCGAGGCATTCCAGGCCACGTTCCACGCGGTGCTGTTCCGCGACATCACGCTCGGCCACCTCGACTTCGGCACCGAGGTGGAGGTGGAGGTGCCGGCCACCGCCGACAACCACCTCATCCTCGTCCCGGCCAACGGGTCGTGCCGGGTGACCAGCGGGAGTCATCCGCCGGTGGCGGCGAGCCCGGTCCTGGCCGCCGTGCCCACCCCCGGCGCCCCGCTGCGGCTCGAGGTCGACGCCCAATCGGCGCTCGTCGTGCTGCGGATCGACGCCGACGCGATGCAGGTGCACCTGAGCCGCCTCCTCGGCCACACCCTCGACCGGCAGCTGGCCTTCGCCCCCGAGCTCGATCTCGCCCAGCCGAGCGCCAGCCGCTGGAACTTCGCCGTCCAGATGCTGCATGCCGAGCTGTTCGATCAGGGCTCGCTGCTCCATCGCGGCGTGGGCGTCGGGCAGCTCGAGGAGTTCATGATGAGCTCCCTGCTCTACACCGTGCCGTCGACCTTCTCCGAGGAGCTCGGCGACCCCAACCGCTTCGAGCGCCGAGCCGTGCGCCTCGCTCGCGAGTTCATCGAGCAGAACCTGTCGCGCCCCCTCACCGTGGGCGAGATCGCCGAGGCGGCCGGGGTCGGGGTCCGCACGCTGCAGTCGTTCTTCGCCGAGGACCTCCAGCAGACGCCGATGGCGTTCGTGCGCAGCCTGCGCCTCGACCGTGCCCGAGCCGACCTCGCCGACACCGCGCCGGGGTCGGGGGTGACCGTCACCGAGATCGCATCACGATGGGGGTTCACCCACCTCGGACGATTCGCGACGAGTTACGCCCACCGATTCGGGGAGTCCCCCTCGCAGACCTTGCGCCACTGATCCGTTCCGGCCCGAACCGTTCTGGCCTGCGTCGTGCTGGTCTGCGTCGTCCTGGCCTGTCTCGTGTTGGCCTGCCTCGTGCTGGCCTGCCTCGTGCTGGCCTGTCTCGTCGGGTGCAGGCTCCTCCGCCCCGGACCCCTGCTCGGGGAGCCGGCCGAGGGCGAGCCGGGTGAGCAGCAGGCCGGCGGTGGCCAGCGCCATCGCCGAGGCGGCGGCGTACTCGCTGCGCCACCACTCGGCGACCAGGCCGCCGACGATGTTGCCGGAGCTGACCGCGAGGAAGACCGTGGCCTGCAGCACGGCGAAGGTGCCGGCTCGGATGTCGTCGGGGATGCGACGCCCGACGACCATGTTGCCGGCGGTGGAGAAGATGAAGACGCCGCCGGCGAGCACGTAGCCGGCGACGGCGGCGGCCGGCACCCGCCCCCACAGCAGGAGCGGGATCGACCCCCAGGCCGCGAGCACGGCCAGGCGGAACCCGCGGCGCAGGATCGTGAGGTCGTCGCCCTCGGCGTCGAGCAGCCAGAGCATCGTGATCGTGCCGACCGGCACCGCGGCGGCCAGCATGCCGACGCCGCGTGGACCGAACCCGGTCACCTCGCTCCCGAAGGCGACGGCCTGACTCTCCACCGACATCGCCGTCGACACCGCCACGAGGGTGCCCAGCACCGCCAGCCGACTCACCCGATCGCCGGCGAGGAACCGGGCCGCCGCTCCCAGGGTGGGCTTGGCCTTCTTGCGCACGCCATGGGTGGCCACCTTCACCCGGCTCACCAACGCCGCCGAACCGAGGAAGGTGACGCCGTTGAGCACCAGGGCGCCATCGGCGCCGAGCCAGCCGGCGAGGATGCCGCCCATGCCGAAGCCCACGAGTTGGGCTGTCTGCGACACGGTGTGGCTCACCTGGGTGGCGGCCGCGTAGTCCTCCTTGGGCACCACGTCGGCGATCAGGGCCGATCGGTTCGACTCGAAGACCGGGTCGATCGTGGCGGCCACGAAGACGAGGGCCAGGATCCCGGTGAGGGGCAGGTCGAGGGCACCGATCGCGACGAAGATCACCGCCCGGGCGCTGTCGCACGCCATGAGCAGCTGCCGACGATCGAGCCGGTCGCCCCAGACCGACAGCCACTGCCCCAATCCCAGCCACGGGATGACGAGGAGGGCGGCGACCACGCCGACGGCGCGCTTGTCGCCGGTGCGCTCGAAGACGAGCACGGCCAGCGCGAGACGAGCCGCCCAATCCCCCAGCTGGGAGGTGATGCTGCCCGCCAGGAGAAATCGGTAGCCCCGACTCGGCGGTAGTCGCACATCGCAAGTATGGCCTGCGAACGCGACCGATGGACAACGATGGCATTGCATCCCGCCAAGGCACCGCATCCCGGTACGGCACCGAATCCCGCCGAGGGCCGGGTTCGTGGACGCGGTCACCGTTCCGGGTGACGCCGGGTAGTGGAACCACTACGGTGCACCCCGGGCGGCGATGCGGCGGCATCCTGCCCGTTCACAGGGACCCGTCGGCGGCGCAGCGGCCGCCGACCGAACGAGGAGTTGCAGATGATGGGATGGCGGACGTCCGCGCGGACCGACGAGTCGACCGAGTCGACGCCGAGCCGCACCGGACGGGTGGCGAAGAAGGTCGGCGCGGTGATGATCGTCACCGGCATGATCTCGGCGGCGGGCGTGGCCGGCGCGACCTGGGGAGGCTTCCGCGAGCGAGGCGGCGGCTGGAGCGACGCGAAGCTCTTCTGCGGCGGCGGCATGAGCAACCTCGGCCACGTCTTCAGCGAGGACGTGTCGGTGTTCCCGGGCGACCCGCAGCCGGTCATCGAGATCGTGGCCGACATCGACCCCGAGGGCTACGTGGTCGAGGAGATCACGACCGGCGTCCACACCGGCACCCACCTCGATGCGCCGCTCCACTTCATCGGCGACGAGGTGCGCTCGATCGACGAGTACGCCGCCGAGGAGTTCGTGTGGCCCGCCTACGTGATCGACGTGCGCGACCGCATGGCGACCGAGGGCCCCGACTTCCAGCTCAGCGTCCGGGACATCCGCGCCGTCGAACGCTCCCAGGGCCGCATCCCCGACGGGGCGATGGTCATCATCCAGACCGGGTTCGACGCCTACTTCGGCACCCCCGCCTACGAGGACGACTTCCCCGGCTTCAGCGGCGACGCCGTGCAGTGGATGTTCGACGAGCGGGGCATCGACGGCGTCGGCTCCGACACCTTCGGACCGGATGCGTGGTCCGACGAGACCTACGGCGCCACCTACACCGCGCTGGCCAACGACGGGCTCGCCCTGCCGGGTCTCGCCAACGTCGATTCCCTGCACGCCAACGGCGACCTGATCATCGCTCCCCCGGTGCGGCTCGAGAATGGGTCGGCCTTCATGGTCAACCCGATCGCCTGCCACCGCACCGATCGCTGGAACGACTGATCGACGACCGACCCAGCTCGGCCGGCGGGTGCTGTGGCATGCGCCACCCCCGCCGGCCGTCGCCGGTCCGGAGCGCCCGAGAGGCCCCCGGTAGAGTCGCTGCATGAGCCTCGTCCTCGCCTCTCATCCGTCGTTCCAGGGTCGCCCCGGACCCGTGTTGGTCGTGGTGGCCGACGGTGTGGGCATCGCCCCCGAGGGCGCGTCCAACGCCGTGACCGAGGCGTCGACCCCGGTCCTCGACGCCCTCGGCGCAGGTGAGCTCCACACCGAGCTCGCCGCCCACGGCCCCGCCGTCGGGCTGCCGTCCGACGACGACATGGGCAACAGCGAGGTGGGCCACAACGCCCTCGGCGCCGGCCGGGTGTTCGCACAGGGCGCGAAGCTGGTCAACCAGGCGATCGCGTCGGGCTCGATCTTCTCCTCGCCGGTGTGGGCCGACGTGGTCGCCGCGGCCGCCGGCTCCACCCTCCACCTGCTCGGGCTCCACTCCGACGGCAACGTCCACTCCCACACCGACCACCTCTACGCCCTGCTGCGGCGCGCCGCGGCCGAGGGCATCACCCGGGCCCGTGTGCACGTCCTGCTCGACGGACGAGACGTCGGTGCTCGCTCCGCCCTCACCTACCTCGACGCCACCGAGGCCGTGCTGACCGAGCTCAACGAGGCCCACGGCGTCGACTTCGCGATCGCGTCGGGCGGCGGCCGCATGACGATCACGATGGACCGCTACGAGGCCGACTGGCCGATGGTGGAGCGCGGCTACCGAGCCCACACCTTCGGCGACGCCCGACCCTTCGCCTCGGCTCGCGACGCGGTCGAGACGATGTACGCCGAGAGCGACAAGGGCGACCAGTACCTCGGGGCGTTCGCGGTGGTCGACGACGAGGGCGCACCGATCGGCGCCATGGCCGACGGCGACGCCGTGGTGCTGTTCAACTTCCGAGGCGACCGGGCCATCGAGATCTCCCGGGCCTACGAGGAGGACGACTTCGACGGCTTCGACCGCGGCGACCACCCCGACGTCCTGTTCGCCGGCATGCTCGAGTACGACGGCGACGCCAAGATCCCGTCCCGCTACCTCGTCGCTCCGCCGACCATCGAGCGGACGATGGGCGAGTACCTGTGCGCCACGGGCGTGAAGAGCTTCGCCGTGAGCGAGACCCAGAAGTTCGGGCACGTCACCTACTTCTGGAACGGCAACCGCTCGGGCTACCTCGACCCCGAGCTCGAGACCTACGTCGAGATTCCGAGCGACAACATCGAGTTCAACGAGGCCCCGGCGATGAAGGTCCCGGAGATCACCGACGCCACGATCGACCTTCTGCGCTCGGGCGACTACCGCTTCGGTCGGATCAACTTCCCGAGCGGCGACATGGTCGGCCACACCGGCGACCTGACCGCCACGATCGAGGCGATGGAGATCCTGGATCGCTGCCTGGGACGCCTGGTCGAGGTGATCGACGAACTCGACGGCGTGCTGATCTTCACCGCCGACCACGGCAACGCGGACGTGATGTTCACCGAGAAGGACGGGGAGCGCACCCCGAAGACGTCCCACACCCTGTCGCCGGTGCTGTTCGCCATCCACGACCCGCTCTACGACGGCGAGTACCACATGACCGGGGCCGGCGGTGTGGGGCTGGCCAACGTGGCGGCGACCGTGTTCGACCTGATGGGCTTCCTGCCGCCGGACGACTACGAGCCCAGCCTGATCACCTTCGAGCCCTGAGCCGAGGGCGTCGCGCCACCGACCCGCGGCGCGTCACACACCGTTCGCATCGAACCCCTCAACTTCGTCGCGCCCCGACCGACTGGCCGATCACGAGTATCCGGCAATCTCCACGGGCGAGACTTCGAGAGGCTTCGACAGTGACATACCCGACCCCGACATCCACGCTCCGACGCACCGCGCTGCGGGCCGTCGCCCTCGCCGCCACGGCGACGATGGCGCTGGCCGCCCCGGCGGGCGCCGCCACGGTCGACACGACCGATCCCAAGGTCTTCGCCGACAACGTCTTCGTGGTCGTCTGCGCGGTGCTGGTGATCTTCATGCAGGCCGGGTTCGCGATGGTCGAGGCCGGTCTCACCCGGGCCAAGAACGCCGCCCACATGATGCTGAAGAACCTGCTCGACTTCGTGGTCGGCGCCCTCGGCTTCGCCATCGTCGGCTATCACGTCGCCTTCAGCGGCGCCTCCTACCTCGGCTTCGACTGGCAGTGGGCCGGACCGCTGACCGCGTCGGGGGTGGCGCCCAACCTGACCGTCTCGACGGTGTTCCTGTTCAACATGGGCTTCGCCGCCGCTGCCGCCACGATCGTGTCGGGTGCGGTCGCCGAGCGGGTCCAGTTCCGTGCCTACTTCGCCTACGCCGTGGTGATCTCCACCCTCGTCTACCCGGTCGTGGTGAGCTGGCTCTGGGGCGGCGGCTGGCTGTCGGCCCTCGAGACCCCGTTCATCGACTTCGCCGGCTCGACGATCGTGCACGCCACCGGCGGTGTGGCCGCCCTCGTGGGCGCCGCCATCCTCGGACCGCGCATCGGCCGGTTCGACGAGGACGGCAACTCGATCCCGATCCCCGGCCACAACCTGCCGATGGCGATCCTCGGGGTGTTCATCCTCGTGATCGGCTGGTTCGGGTTCAACGCCGGCTCGACCCTCAGCGCCGATCTGACGATCGGCATGATCGCGGCGGTCACCGCCGTCGGTGCCGCCGCCGGCGGTATCGGCGCAACGATCGCCTCCTGGCTCACCCTGAAGACCCCGGACGTCACCCTGATCGGCAACGGCGTGCTCGGCGGCCTCGTCGCCATCACCGCCGGCGCCGCCAACCTCTCGATCTTCGGCGCCATGATCGTCGGCCTCGTCGGCGGCATCATCGCCACCAACGGCGTGCTCCTCCTCGACCGACTGCGGATCGACGATCCGGTCGGCGCGGTGCCCGTCCACCTGATGGCGGGCGCCTGGGGCACCCTCGCCCTCGGCTTCCTCGCCGACCCCGACGCCGTGCCCGGCGGCGGCGGACCGGCCGGTGTGCTCTACGGCGGGTCGGCCGCCCAGCTCGTCAGCCAGATCGTCGGCCTCGGCTCGGTGCTGCTGTTCGTCGGGCTCACCACCGGCATGCTCTTCCTGGTGCTCAACAGCCTCGGGTGGCTGCGGGTGTCGGCCGAGGAGGAGATCACCGGTCTCGACCTCGCCGAGCACGCCACGCCTGCCTACAACGACGACTTCGTCGACTACGACGCCTTCGAGGACGCACCGCTCGGCGGTGCCTTCGACGACGTGTTCGACGACCTCGGCGTCTGAACCCGGCCGGCCACGACCACCCGACCTCCACCGCCTGACCGGAGAGCCTCATGAGCGCCGACCCCGACAAGCGACAGCGACATCTCGACCTGTTGCGCAAGTCGCGCAAGGTGCTCGAGGAGACCGAACTGGCCGAGCGGGAGTCGGCGACCGAGCCGTCCCGCGGCCGCCGCAAGGACGACCCGCCGGCGGCCCCTCCGGCCGACGATGCCGGCGAGGTCGTGATGTATCGGGGCCGACCCGTTCGTCGGCCCAGCGGTCGGGGTGGCGGCCGCAGCACCGGCGCACAGTTCCGCAACACCTCGGCGAAGGGCGCCGGCCGCAGCCGTCGCCCGTCGGGCGGCGGCGACGTGCGCGAGGCGCTCGAGCGTCTCAACGAGCTCTACGCCGACGGGCTGATCTCCCGGGCCGACTTCGACAAGAAGCGCCAGCAGATCCTCGACCGTCTCTGACGACCGCCCGACGGCGGCCGGCGCACGCGTCGCCGACGGCGGTCAGCCGGCGGCGGGGCGAGCCCGGAGGAAGGTCTCGAAGGCCTCGAGCGTCATCGGGCGAGCGATGTGGAAGCCCTGGGCGTTCGACACCCCCAGGCGATACAGCGTCTCGAGCTGTTCGATCGACTCGACGCCGGTGGCGGTCGCTTCGAGTTCGAACAGCGTCGCCAGGCGCATCAGGGCACCGACCACGTCGCCCGAGCGGTCGCCGTGGCCGATGGCCTGCACCAGCGATCGGTCGATCATCACGGCGTCGTAGGGCAGTTGGTGGAGCTTGGCCAGATCGATCGGGCCCACACCGAAGTCGCCGATGGCGGCCCGGGCGCCTCGGGCGACGAGGGCTCGCAGCACGGCGTGCACGTGGCGGTGTTCGGCCGGGACCGATGGACGGACCTTGATGCCGATGCGGATGCGTTCGTCGACGGCGATGGCGTCGCTCATCGTCGCGGCGAAGTCGGGGTGCTCGACCTCGCTGGGGGTGCGATTGGTCCACAGCGTGATGCCGGCCGGCAACAGTCCGGCCTCGATCCAGTCGACGGTGCGGAACAGCGCCCGCTCGAGGCCCTGCCGGCCGAGCTGGTGCAGCAGTCCGAGGTCCTCGGCGGTGTGCACGACGTCGAGCGCCGGCACCGAGCCGCGCTCGGAACGCTCCCACCGGGTGAAGACCTCGACCGAACGGAGCTGCCCGGACGCGAGGTTGATCGCCGGCTGCACCGCCACCGTCGTCTCGTTGGCGAGCACGGCGAGGCGGAGTTCCCGTTCGAGCTCGAGCTGCCGCTCGTGGCGCACCCGGTGGTAGGGGTGGAACACCATGCCCGGGTTCGAGGCGTCGGTCTCCGCGAGCGCCAACGCGGCGGCCCCCATCAGGGCCTCGGCGGTCGGGTTGTCCTGGTCGAGCACGGCGACACCGACGCTGGGCGACAGGTGGTGGGGCGTGCCGTCGGTGTCGACCGGATTCGACATCATGCGCACGAGTGCGGCCAGCAGCTCCTCGCCGTCGGAGCGGCGACGGAGGCCGGGCACGAAGGCCACGATCTCCGAACGATCGAGGGGGGCGGCCACGATGTCGGCGTGCACCGACAGCAGCCGCGCCTCGACGGCCGGCTCGAGCTGGAGACGACCGGCGAGCCGCGAGGCGCCCTCGGGCAACGGCCGATGCCGGATCCGGAAGACCGCCACCCCCTCGTCGAGCTCTCGGGCCCGCTCGATGGCGGCGTCGAGGTCGGCGTCGAAGCGCAGGGTCGATGCCCGGTCGGCGCTCCGTGCAGTGCGGCCCTCATGCGTGCGCCCCTCATGCGTGCGACCGTCGGCGGTGCGGTCCGCGCCCCGGGCCAGGTCGCGAGCGTGCTCGATCGACAGACCGGCCTGGAGACGACGGAGCCCGCGGCTGGCGGAGAGCCGGTCACGCGGATGCTCGTCGGAAACGGGCGACGTCGGCGGGGGCGGAGTGGTCACGAGGGTCCATCGGCCGGGTGACACCGATCTCAAGGGGAACCTGACCCTCGGAGGGCCGCCCGAACCGCTCAACTTCGGTGACACCTGACCGACGGGAGCCTTCGAACTGCGTGACGGCGCGAAGGGACGCATCCGTGAGAATCCGCTCCAAACTCCTGCTCCTCCTGGTGGTACCGCTGCTGGCGGTGACCGTGGCTGCCGCCGCTGGTTTCCGCGCCCAGAGCGCCGCCTCCGAGGACGCCGAGCTCGCCCTCGACACGGCTCGACGCGTCGACGTCGTCCACCGTGCCGCCGCGGCGATCGTCGTCGAGCAGCTGGTGGCGGCCGGAGCGCCCGGCCTCGACGCCGCCGAACTGGCGGCCACCACCGACGCCGCCCTCGTCGCCGTGGCCGCCCACGCTCGCGACACCCTCGACGCCGAACTCGCCGAGGTGGCGGGCACCGTCGAACGGCTGATGGCCGAAGCCCGGTCCTCCGACGACCCCCAGGTCGGCCTGCAGCGCTACGGCGCCGCCCTGCAGACCCTCGTCGCGGTCGACCATCAGGTCGCCGATGCGTTCAGCACGACCGAGACCCTCAACCAGTACCTGGTCACCCGCCTCGTCGGCAACGGCATCGCCGCCCAGATCGAGGCGTGGTTCACCTACCTGTCGATCCAGCCCGACGCCGACCCGATCGCTTC
>JBPEXC010000177.1:0-4361 GCA_052032035.1 Acidimicrobiales bacterium
GGGGTCTGAAGGGGGCGGGGTGGGGGGCGCTCCGTCACTCATCGCGCACGACCCTACAGCACCGCGGATGGCCACTCCGTGAGCGCGATCACGCACGCCGGGTGGTATCGGTGGCGCGCGCCGCTCCGAACACCTGGTGGTGGTGCCCGAGCACGCCGGTATGCTCAGGCGTTCGTGCCCGGCCGCCGTCGGGCCACTGTTTCACTGCCGACACCACTCAGGATCTCTCGACATGGCCGTCCCCAAGAAGAAGAAGTCGAAGGCCAAGACCCGCAGCCGCCGTGCCTCGGCCTGGAAGCTCGAGGCCCCGGCCCGCAGCGTCTGCCCCCGGTGCAGCGCGGCGAAGGTCCCGCACCGCGTCTGCGGCACCTGCGGTTGGTACCACGGCCGCCAGGCCGTCGAGGTCGACTGACGCTCCACCCGGAGCTCCACGGATGGCCGACCCCACGCCCGGCGTCGACAATTCACAACCGATTCCCGACAGCGACCGGCTCCCGGTCGCTGTCGACGCGATGGGCGGCGACGACGCCCCGGCCGCGATCGTGGCCGGCGCCCGCACCGCCGTCGAGGAGTACGGGGTGCCCGTCCTGCTGGTCGGCCGTCGTGACGACCTCGGCGACGTCGGCGACATCCCGGTGCTCGACGCGTCCGAGGTGATCGGCATGGACGCCGAGCCGGCCAGCTCGGTGCGACGGATGAAGGACTCCTCGATCGTGCGGGCCGCCGAGGCCGTGCGCGACGGGCAGGCGTCGTCGGTGCTGAGCGCCGGCAACACGGGCGCCGCCATGGCGGCGTCGCTCCTGCGTCTGGGGCGGATCAAGGGCATCACTCGGCCCGCGATCGCCGTGCCGTTCCCCGTGCTCGGCTCCACCCCCGCCACCCTGCTCGACTGTGGCGCCAACGCCGACTGTCAGCCCGAGTGGCTGGTGCAGTTCGCCGAGATGGGCACCGTCTACGCACGCGAACGCTTCGGCATCGAGCGGCCCCGGGTGGCGATCATGACGATCGGCGAGGAGGCCGGCAAGGGGAACGCCCTGGTCAAGGAGGCGTGCACCCTGCTCGAGGCCGGCGGCTGGGACGATGCCGTCGGCGCCGACTACGTCGGCAACGTCGAGGGCCGCGACCTGATGCAGGGCGTCGCCGACGTGATCGTGTGCGACGGGTTCACCGGCAACATCATCCTCAAGTCGCTCGAGGGCGGCGTCGGGCTGGCCCTGGCCGCCATCCGCGACCACCTCCGGTCCACCCCCGAGATCGCCGCCACGGCGCCGGTGGTCGACCCGGTCCTCGAGCCCCTCTTCGCCGAACTCGACCCCGAACAGCGGGGCTCGGCGGCGCTGCTCGGCACCCGGGGTGTGTCGATGATCGCCCACGGCTCGTCGAGTCCGTTCGCGATCGCGAACGCCATCCGCACCGCCGACGCCATGGTCAACATCGGCATCGTGCAGTCGATGCGCGACATGGTCGAGAACCGGGCCTGAACCAGGCGGATCGTCCACCACTCTGGGCGGTCGATTCGCTATACTTCGGCGCCGGTCCGCGCCGTGCCTCGGCTGTTGCGGGCCTCCACCGACCGTAGCCGAGGCGCCGATGCCTGCCGAGACGCACATGGAGCAGAGCCCGATGACCCGCGACGACATCGTCAACCTCGTTCGGGATCGTCTGGCCGACATCCTCGAGATCGAGCCCGACGAGATCAAGGAAGGCGACAGCTTCGCCGACGACCTCAACGCCGACTCGCTCGCCCTGATCGAGCTCGTCGAGGCCCTGGAAGAGGAGCTGTCCGACCGCACGGTCGGGTTCCGCATCGAGGACGAGGACCTGCAGGACCTGAAGACGATCCGCGACGCCGTCGACTACGTCGAGGGCCAGCTCGGAGAGGCATCCTGACCACGGCCGGCGAGGTTCCCGCCGCCACCGACGCCACCTTCGGCGAGCGGCTCAGCTACGAGTTCGACGATCCCGAACTCCTCGTCCTCGCCGCCACCCATCGCAGTTTCTGTGCCGAGAACGAGGGCACGGAATCGAACGAGCGCCTCGAGTTCCTCGGCGACGCCGTCGTCGGCCTCGCCGTCACCGACCACATCCACGCCACCTACCCCGAGCTGCAGGAGGGGGAGCTGGCCAAGCTGCGGGCGAGCGTGGTCAACACCACCACCCTCGCCGACGTCGCCGCCGGCCTCGGCCTGGGCGACATCCTGCGCCTCGGCAAGGGCGAGGACCAGTCCGGGGGACGGCAGAAGGAATCGATCCTGGCCGACGCCTTCGAGGCCGTCATCGGGGCCGTCTACGTCGACGCCGGCTGGGAGGAGGCCCGCGAGCTCGTGCTCGACCTCCTGCTCGACCGGATCTCCCACGGCGCCGAACGCCCCGGCCGCCAGGACTACAAGACTCGACTCCAGGAGCTCACCGCGCAGCTCAATCTGGGGTCGCCGACGTACCGCTTGTCGGGCACGGGTCCCGACCACGACAAACGGTTCACCGCGATCGCGCTGGTCGACGGTGAACCTCGTGGTGAAGGAAGCGGCACTTCCAAGAAGCGAGCTGAACAGGCTGCGGCCCGACAGGCCTGGAGCGAGCTCACGACCTCGGCCATGGCGGCCGACGCGAAAGGCACCGGCGATGGCCCACTTTGAGCTCCCCGAGATCGAGACCCTGCGACGCGACCTCGAGCGCGACATCGTGGGGAAGAAGGTGAAGAGCGTCGATCTCAAGAGCCTCAAGTCGATCGAGGGGCACCGCACGAAGAAGAGCTTCAGCGGCGGCCTCGAAGGGGCCAAGGTGCTCGACGTCGTGCGGGTGGGCCTCACGATCGTGATCACCCTCGACAACGAGCACGCCCTGCTCCTCGACCTGGCCGATGGCTCCCGCCTCGAGCGGGTGGCGTCGAAGACCGAGGCCGATGCCGACACCGAGATCACGATCACGTTCACCCAGACCGGTGACCTGCGCATCGTCGACGCCACCGGCGAGACCGTCGTCCGTCTCGTGACGCTCGACGCCCTCGACGAGGCCCTCGGCGATCCCGCCGACCGCGGCCTCGACCTGCTCACCGAGCCGATCCCGTGGATCGAGTTCGGCCGCTTCGTCCTGCAGCGTTCCGAGCCGCTGAAGGTGCTACTCACCGACCCGAGCGTCTTCGTCGGGATCGGCCCGATCTACAGCGACGAGATCCTCTTCGACGCCGGCCTGCGCTACGACCGCCCGGCCAACGAGCTCACCACCCAGGAGCTGCGGCGCCTGCAGCGGTCGATCGTGAGCATCCTGCACGACGCCATCAAGTACGGGGGCACCTCGATCGAGAGCCGCCCGTTCCACTCCCTCGCCGGGGAGGAGGGCAACTTCGGGGAGCACCTGGCCGTCTACGGGCGGGCCGGCGAGCTCAGCCCCAGGTCGCGCACCCCGATCGAGAAGGCCACCTTCAAGAAGCAGACCGTCTACTACTGCACGACCCAGGTCTGATCCCGGCCGGATAGGGTCGACCGGTCCGCAGCGGGACGGAACCGGACGGGGCGAGATGCGTCGGGAGGTCGGACCTTGCATCTGAAGACACTGTCGATCAAGGGCTTCAAGTCGTTCGCCGACCACGCCGCGCTCGAACTCGAGCCTGGCGTCACCGTCGTCGTCGGCCCCAACGGGTCGGGCAAGTCGAACGTCGTCGACGCGATGGCCTGGGTGCTCGGCGCCCAGAAGCCGAGCGCCGTGCGCAGCCAGACGATGAACGACGTGATCTTCGCCGGCACCGCCAAGAAGGCGGCGCTCGGTCGGGCCGAGGTGGCCCTCACGATCGACAACAACGACGGCGTGCTGCCGATCGAGTTCAACGAGGTGACGATCACCCGCACGCTGTTCCGGTCGGGCGAGTCGGAGTACGCGATCAACGGCGTCACCTGCCGCCTGCTCGACATCCAGGACCTGCTCAGCGACTCGGGCGTCGGTCGCCAGCAGCACATCATCATCTCCCAGGGCCAGATCGACGCGGTCCTCAACGCCCGGCCCGAGGAACGGCGGGCGATCATCGAGGAGGCCGCCGGCGTCCTCAAGTACCGCAAGCGCAAGGAGCGGGCCGAGCGTCGCCTCGCCGCCACCGAGGAGAACCTGAACCGCCTCGGCGACCTCGTGCGCGAGGTCCGTCGCCAGCTCCGGCCCCTCGAGAAGCAGGCCGACGCCGCCCGCCGCCACGGGGATCTCGTCACCGAGCTCAGCGCCCTCAAGCTCTACCTGTCGGGCCGCGAACTCACCGCCCTGCGGGGCCGGCTCGAGCAGTCGCACCGTCAGCGGGCCGAGTTCGACCGTTCCGAGACCGAGCTGACCGGGTCGCTCGCCGGCCTCGACGCCGCCGTGCTCGACGCCGAGGCCGA
>JBPEXC010000178.1:0-10690 GCA_052032035.1 Acidimicrobiales bacterium
CCCGCGCGGGTGCGCTCGGTTCAGTCGAGCTCGACGAACCCGAGACCACTCGTCGCGTCGTCGACTCGCACGAGGAGTCGGTTCCACCACGACAGCTCGACCATCGGGGTCTCGGCCAACAGCTCCGCCGCCGTGTCGGCATCGGCACCGACGAAGGTGACGGCGGCCTCGCCGACCTGGGCGACGACGACGTCACCCTGCACCCACGCCGGGTAGCCGGCCAGTCGGGTTGCCTCGGCGTCGGGCATCGTGGCCGGATCGATCGCGCCCCACTCCCGGAACATCGACACCGCCTCGCCGTCGATCTCCCACACGGCCTCCGCGCCGACGGCGGCACCGGAGTCGGCGGAGATCGGCACGACGGAGTTGAGGAAGCTCGCCTCGACGGCGGTGTGGGCGTCGGCCAGATCGTCGACCTGGGGCCGCACATCGGTGGCGAGCGCACCGGTCACGCCGAGCCCCACGCCGAGGGCGACGGCGGCAGCGGCCACCCCGACGAGGGAGCGGCCGGCGAACAACGGACGGTGATCGATCGCCGAGGCGATGGCGCCGGGCGGCGGATCGACCGGGGAGAGGCCGGCCAACAGGGCCGAGATCTCGAGTTCCCAGTCCTCCTCGACCTCCGGGGCGGGGTCGACGTCGGACCGGTCGTCGGGCCGGGGATGCTCGGTCATGCCAGCGCCTCCCGCAGACGAGCCCGTCCCCGGTGGATGCGGCTGCGCACCGTGCCCATCGGAATGTCGAGCTGGTCGGCGATCTCCTCGTAGGAGTAGCCGAGCACGTCCTTGAGCACGATCGGCGCCCGATAGTCCGGGGGCAGCTGGGCCAGCAGCTGCTGGAGGTGGTCGGGCAGGTCGCGTTGGGCCATCTCGGCCTCGATGCCCGGCGACCCCTCGATCACCCGATCGGGGTCATCCGGCAGGGCCTGGGTGGGGCGGCGCTTCCTGGCCCGGGTGCGGTCGAGGAAGGCGTTGGTCGTGATGCGACTCAGCCATCCCTCGAAGTTGCCCGGCTTGTAGGTCCGCAGGCCACGGCGGACGCGCAGCAGCACGTCCTGCACCAGATCCTGTGCGTCGTGGTGGTTGCCGGTGAGCCGGTAGGCGAGGGAGTAGATGAAGCGGCCGTGGGTGTCGGCCACTTCCTCCCACGTGGGCACACGCGGCGGCGCCGCTGCCGGAGCAGCGGCGGCAACCTCCCCGACCGGGGCGGGATCGATCACGAAAGCGAGGGCCATCGTCGAGACAAACGACGGCCCGAGCCGCCGGGTTCCCACGATCGCCGGGAATTCCAGGAACCGTCGCGTCGGCGCAGGAGGCGCCGGCGAGGTCTCAGGCGACTTCGTCCTTGTCGTCCTCGTTGAGGCCCTCGTCGAGCCCGCTCTTGAACTCCTTCTGCGCCCGACCCAGATTGCGGGCGAGCTGCGGGAGCTTCGCCCCGCCGAAGAGGATCAGGATCGCCAGGAGGATGATCAGCAGTTCATAACCCTTGGGTACACCCATGTGCGCAGCCTACTCCTCGATGTGGAACTCCAAGGTTCGGTCGACGAGAAGGCGGCAAACCTTGAGCGAATTCCATGTTTCGAGCCGCTCTCAGGCGGCGGTGCCGCACGTCAGGCGGGACCGCCCGTCAAGCGGTGTCGACGGTGACCTCGGCGGCTTGGCGGGCGAGGGCACGCTGGCGACGGATGCGGCGACGCTCGCGCTCGCTCATGCCACCCCAGATGCCGAACTTCTCGCCGTTGGCGAGGGCGAACTCGAGGCAGTCGTCCTTGACGACGCAGCCCCGACAGACCTCCTTCGCCTCGCGGGTGGAGGCGCCGCGCTCGGGGAAGAACAGATCAGGATCGACGCCGAGGCAGTTGGAGAACTCCTGCCACGACGTATCCAACATGATGTGCTTTCGCCCGATGCGCATGGATGAGGTTGCCTCCTCCGCCAGAGCGTTCCCGGGTGCGGAGTGTCGACGTGTGTGGGAACGCTTCCCGCCGACGCGAGGCCGCCGACGGAGCTGTGTGTTGCAAACGGGACTCGCCGACGACGGCCGACGAACACCCCGCCTGTAATTACAACGCTGTGATCTTGCCCGCGTCTCCGGGAAATCACAAGCGGAATCTCACATCTCCGGCGGATTTTCTGGTACGGAGACCTCTCCGCGGGCCCGTCGAGCGCCCTCGACGAGCACCCGGGCCATGGCCACCTGGGTCCGGTTGAGGTAGCCGACGAGCAGTTCCCGGTCGACGCCGTCGCACTCGGCCAACACCGGCACGAGCGAGAGCGTGGTGTAGGACGTCTCGATGATCGCCTCGCCCACGTCGTCCGGCACGGCGAACAGGTCGCCGGTCGAGCCCGCCAGCTGGGCGGCCACACCGGCGGTCCCCAGGCGATGGGAGAACCCCATCCACCGGTAGACGCCGGGGGTGGCGAGGATCAGGTCGACCACCTGACCGTGCACGGCGTCGATCAGCCGCTCCGGGTCGTCGCACTCCTTCGATGCGGTCTGCGCCGCCTCGAACAGCTCGAGGGCCAGATGCCGGCGGACGTTGGTGAAGATGTCGTCGAGGTCGCGGAAGTGGGTGTAGAGCGCCGCCGGCGACATCGTCACCGCCTTCGCCAGTTCCCGCACCGACGGTGGGTTCCACGGGTCGGCCTCGATCAGGTCGAGAGCTGCTCGGACGATCGCTTCCCGCCGGTCGGTCATGCCATCAGTCATCGACTCCAGCTTCTCGGGAGCGGAGGCCCAATGCTCGTCATTGCGACCTGGGCGGATCCACCCAGGCCGTCAGCGCCCCTTGAGCAGGGTGCGCTTGTGCTCCATGAAGTCGACGAGCACGTAGTCGCCGAGCGTCTGGGGCGTGGTGAAGAAGGCTCGCCCCTTGTTGAGCTCGGTCAGCCGCTCGACGAAGCCCCGGAGGCCGGCGTCGGGATCGAGCATGAAGGTGTTGATCGTGATCCCCGCCCGGGTGCACTTCATCACCTCGGCCATCGTCAACTCGAGGGTCTCGCGAGCGGGCGGATAGGAGAAGAACGGGTCGCCGTTGCCCATCAGGTGTGCCGTCGGTTCGCCGTCGGTGATCATGATGATCTGCTTCGTCCCGGTCTCGCGCGCCAGCAGCTTCTGCGAGATCTTGAACGCGTGGTGCATGTTGGTGCCGTAGACGAAGTCCCAACTCACCTCGGGCAGATCGGCCGGCTTGAGCTCGGCCGCCACCTCGCTGAAGGTCACGATCCCCAGGTAGTCGTTGGGGTACTGGCTGGAGATGAGCGAGTAGAGCGCCATCGCCACCTTCTTGGCCGGCAGGAAGTTGTCGCGCATGGGCATCGACAGCGACAGGTCGAGCATCAGCACCGTCGACGAGCGCACCTGCTTCTCGGTCCGCTCGATCTCGAAGTCGTCGGGCGTGAGCCGCACCGGGGTGCCACCACCGGTGCGGCGGATGGCGTTGGCGACGGTGCGCTCGATGTGGAGGTTGAACGGGTCGCCGAACTCGTACGGCTTGGTGTCGTAGTTGCGCTCGTGACCGATCCCGGTGCGGCTGGTGTCGTGGCGCCCCATCCGGCCGGGGTCGAGCTTGGAGAACAGGTCGCCGAGCGCCTGCTGACCGAGACGCCGCAGGCCCCGCGGCGTGAGCTCGAGCCGGCCCTCCTTGTTCTGGATCAGCCCCGACTCCTCGAGCATCTTCGCCAGTTCGGCGGTGCGCTCGAGGCTGGCGGCGGCGTCGTCGCCGAGCAGGCGACGGACCTTCTCCAGGTCGACGTCGGCCAGCGCCTGGGGCGAGGTCTGGTTGCGCAGGAAGTCCTCGAGCTGATCGAGCTCGCCCAGCTCCTGCAGCATCTGGGAGGCGTCGGCGAGGCCCAGCGGATCGAAGCCCTCGAAGTCGTAGCTGCGCTGCCAGCCGGCGTCGGGGAACATCTGCTGCAGGTTCTGCCCGAGGCGGCTCATCTCGAAGTTGAGGTCCATGTCCTCGAGCAGCTGGTTGCTCAAGTCCATCAGCTGTTGGCGCTGCTCGGGACTCATCGAGTTGAGCAGGGCCTGCATCGCCGCCATCTGCTGGGCCATCTGCTCGAGCAGCTCGTCGAGGTTCTGCGGGTCGCCCGGGAAGAAGTCGCCGAACTCGTCCATGAACTGCTCGAACTGCTGCTGTTCGTCGTCGGGGTCGACGCCCTGCTCTCGTTGCTCGAGCATCCGGTTGAGCTCGGCCATCATGTCCTTCATGCGGCCGAGGTCCTCGGGCGACATGTCGTTCATGGCGCCGGCCATCTGGTCGAACTGCTGCTGGACGAGCTGCTGACGCAGGTCGTCGACCAGCTCGTCGAAGCGCTGCTGGGCCTCGGCGGAGGTGAAGTCGTAGTCCTGGAGCGAGCGCACCTTGCCGGCGAGGTCGTCGGGCAGCATGCCCAACTCCATCTGCTTCGTGGTGGCGGTCTCCTTCGCCAGCTCGGCGTTGCGGCGGTCGCTGTCGGACGCGTCGGGGTCCATCGCCGTCATGTCGGCGAGGGCCTCGCGGTCGCTCAACCCCTGCCGCTCGAGGTCGACGACCTCGTCGAGGGCCTCGTTGATCTCGTCGTAGACGCCGCCGAGATCGTGGTTCTCCAGCCGCTGCTGCCGCTCCTCGCGAAGCTGCTCCATGATCTCGCGCAGGCCCTGGATCCGGTCGCCGTTGCGGTCCTCGAAGCCTTCCTGCATCAGGCGCCGCAGGGCCGCCATCGGGTCGCCGTGGTAGAGCAGGTCGTCGGTGAGTTCGCCGAGCACGTCGAACGCGTCGAGGTCGAACCCCTTCTGCGATCCGTCCCAGCGCGAGTACCTGAACCGTTGACCGACCATGCGCGACCCTACCCCAGCCACGGGCCCGGGCTCCCACCGGGCCGATCCGGGGCTACGACCCGGCCAGGGATCGGGCGGCGTCCTTGATCGCGCCGTCGCGACCGATCACGCCCGGCGCCACCCCCGCCCCGTATTCGAAGTGCCAGCCGTCGATCGGGCTCGACACCCACAGCGGCGCACCGACCTCGTCGGCCACGGCCCGCATCGACGCCGCCAGATCGGCGCGGGCGCTGCCGTCATCGGCCACCTGCCCGAGCGAGCCGGCCACGACCAGCGACCGCTCCCCCGCCAGACGCCTGGCTCGTTCCGCGACGGTGTGGTGGGCCTCGTCGAGCGGCACCCGGGCTCGCGCCCACGACGGGGCCGGCGACAGCCCACCACTGCCCGGCTCCGGGTCGGCCGGGGGTTGGACGCGCACCGGCGGCCGGAGCTCGACGACGAGGTGGTCGTAGGCGTCGCGCAGCACGTCGACGTCACGGCGGGGCGCACCGGCCACCGCGATCACGCCGTCGCTCACCGCCCGCTCCCAGCACCCCCAGAGCAGCTCGTCGAGCCAGGCCCGCTCCGGTGGCGCCTTGACGTCGTCGTCGGGTGCGACCAGCAGGTGGCCCGTCATCGACAGCGCCACCGGGGCACTCCCCCGCAGCAACCGCCACGCCTCGGCCTCGGCCGCCAGCGCGGCGTCGACCTCGCGGGCAGCTCGACGGCGATCCGACCGCGCCCGCGGTCCGACGTCGAGCCAGGCCCGACGCAGGGCTCGGCGAGCCGGTTCGCGTTGGACGATCCAGCCGTCGACCCGGTGGCCGAAGGTCTCGCCGACCCAGTCGACGTGGCGCGGCCACACGAGGCCCCGGCTGCGGTCGTCGGCGAAGCCGCCCTCGTCCTCGGCGAACCAACCGGGCAGCGTCTCGTCGACGAGGACCGCCCACACCTGGAACCCGAAGTCGCGGCGGAGCCGATCGAGCAGCTGTTCGTGGCGCTCGACCGCCAGGTGATCGTGGTCGCGAGGGCCCGGCTGGAGACGCGCCCACTCGAGGGTGACCGCAACGCTCCGCACGCCGATCGAGTGGAGGAGCGCGAGGTGGTCGTCGGCCCGGTCCGGCCACCCGGCGGCCGCGACCCCATGGCGGGGGACCAGCTGGGACCAGTCCGACATCGGCGCCGGCCCCTCCAGCTCGGCCGAGGTGAGGAGGGCCCCGAGGGCGGGCGCCGGATCGTTCACGCCGCTCTCGTCACTCGATCTCGCCACTCGATGCCGTCACTCGAAGCCGAGCAGTCGGCGTGGGGTGGCCACCGCCGGGAGCGGGTCGTCATCGACCAAGACGCCGTGGATACCGAGCGCCTGGGCGGCCTCGATGTTGTCGGCCCGGTCGTCGAGGAACAGCGTCGTCTCGGGCTCGGCACCGGCCGCCTCGAGACACAGCTCGAAGAAGTTGGGGTCGGGCTTGCGCACGCCCATCAGGGCCGAGTTGGCGATGCCCTGCACGAGCCCCGGCTCCAGGTAGCGGCGAGCGAGGGTGTCGTGGGCGACCCGCAGGTTGTTGGTGGCGATCAGGACGAACACACCCGCCTCGTTGCAGTCCTCGAGCAGGGCGATCATCTCGGGACGGTCCGCAGCGTCGAACAGCGACGGCGGGTCGGACGGGTCGAGCACGTCGAACAGGCCGGGCGCCCGGGCCTCGATCTCGGCCTCGAAGTCGTCGTCGGCGATCTGGCCGGTCTCGGCCCGGATCAGGAGGTCGTCGGGTGGCGCCCCCAGCGGGTCGGCGGCGGTACCGAAGGCCGCCAGCACGCTCGTCACGTCGAGACCGTGGCGCTCGAGCAGGGGCGCGAACGCATCGCGCATCGGGATCGTGATCGTGCCGCCCCAGTCGATCAGGACCGTATCGATCTGCACGGGATCGATCTGCACGGGTTCGACGTGCTGAGGGTCGTTCGGGTTCTCCTCGCCGGCGCTGGTGCTCACGGTCGGGAGAGTACCCGGGGCGCTCCGACTAGCGTGCGGGGGTGAGCTCACGGCGCATCATCATCGACACCGACCCGGGCCAGGACGACGCGATCGCGATCCTGGCCGCCCTCGCTTCGCCCGACCTCGACGTGCTGGGCCTCACGTGTGTGGCCGGCAACGTCAGCCTCGCCCAGACCGTCCACAACGCCCGCCTGCTGTGCGACCTCGCCGGCCTGCCCGACACCCCGGTCTACGCCGGCTGTTCCCGGCCGATGGTGCGGCCCCTCGTCACCGCCGAGGAGGTGCACGGCGCCACCGGCATGGACGGCCCCGACTGGGCCGAGCCGGTGATGGAGATCCGTTCGATGCACGCTGTCGACTTCCTGGTCGAGACGCTCCGCTCGGCGGCCGAGCCGATCACGCTGTGCCCGGTCGGGCCGCTCACCAACATCGCCATGGCGTTGGTGAAGGACCCCTCGATCGTGGGCGGGATCGACGAGATCGTGCTGATGGGCGGCGCCTACTGGGAGGGCGGCAACACCACCCCGGTGGCGGAGTTCAACATCTTCGTCGACCCCCACGCCGCCCACGTCGTGTTCACCAGCGGAGTCCCGATCACCGTCATCCCCCTCGACGTCACCCACAAGGCGCTGATGAGCGACGAGTGGATCGAGGGCCTGCGGGCGATGGGCACCCCGGTCGGCGACCACGCCGCCGCCATGTGTTCCTTCTACGAGCGCCACGACCAGGAGAAGTACGGCACCGCCGGCGGCCCGCTCCACGATCCGAACGTGATCGCCTACCTGCTGAAGCCGGAGCTCTACGGCGGCAAGGACGTGCACGTGGCGGTGGAGCACGCGTCGGAGACGTCGATGGGTCAGACGCTGGCCGACTGGTGGGGGGTCACCGGACAGCCGGCCAACGCCCGCTGGATCGACACCGTCGACGCCCTCGGGTTCTACGACCTGCTCACCGACCTCCTCGGCCGCTACCCGCTGCGCTGATCGCGAGGCCGACGACCAGCGCCCAGAACGGCGCGGCGATCTGGAACAGCGAGAAGCCGGACGCTGCGCACAGCGTCGTCGCCAGGGCGGCGTCGCGGTGGCGCGGGTCGGCGATCGCTCCCCCGAGGGCGCCGGCGATCGGCCCGAACAGGCCGAGCCCGGTGACGACGACGACGAACTCGCGCGGCATCGCCGCGAACAGCGACAGAGCGCTGAACCCCAGCGTCGACACGGCGATCAGGAACACGCCGGCCCACACCCCGGTCACCCATCGCTTCTCCGGGTCGGGGTGGGCGTCGTCGCCGGTGGCCAGGCCGGCGGTGATCGCCGCCAGGTTGACCCCCGACCCGCCGAAGGGGGCGAGCAGTGCGGTCGCCACACCGGTCACCCCGAGGATGCGGTCCATGTCGGGCTCGTAACCGGAGCCCTTGAGCACCCCGTAGCCCGGCGCGTACTGGGCGCTCAGGGCGACGACGACGAGGGGCACCCCGAGCCCGACGACGGCAGCCAACGAGAAGGTCGGGGCGATCGGATCGAGGTCGACGAGCGCCGGCTCGATCGGCGCACCGTTGGTGACGCCGAGGACGAACGACGCGACCACGCCGGCCCCAGCGGTCCACACGATCGCGAGGCGCGAGCCCCGGCTGCGAGCCGCGAAGTAGACGACCCCCATCGCCACGACCACGGCGGTGATGCGCCGGTCGGGCGCCCCGTCGGCCCCCGTGGCGCCGAGCGCGGCGAAGGCGTCGACCCCGAACCCGAGCAGGACGCCGGCGAGCATCGCCGACACGATCGGGGCGGGGACGGCGGCCATCAACCGACCGAAGGACGACGACCATCCGATCACGACGCACGCGATGCCCACGAACATGTAGGCGCCGACGGCGTCGGAGAAGCGGTAGTCGCCGAGCGAGGAGATCAGCAGCACCACCCCGGCGGTGGAGAATGCCACGATCACCGGCTGACGGGTCCACCACGACAGCACCAGTCCGGCGACCCCGCTGCCGAACGATGCGGCGAACAGCCACGAACCGGCCTGGGCGTCGTCGAGGCCGGCGGCGAGGGTCGCCTCCCGGATCAGCAGCACCGGCCCGCTGTAGCCGACGAGCACGACCAGGAACCCCGCCACGATCGGGCCGAGCAGTTGGCGGGCGCCGCCGCCGGCCGTGCCGGCCTGGCCGGATCCGGTGTGCGGCGCACCCGGAAGCGGCGGGGCCGACGTCTCAGTAGCGCTACTGTTGGTACTCATGGTTCAGAGTAGCACTTCGACTCGGCGGCCGGCGCCCGAGGCGGCCTCCCACGAGCGGGTGGTGGTCGAACTCCGGCGCCTCGTCGCAGCCGGTCGGCCGGGCGACCGGCTCGAGTCGTCGAGGTCGCTGGTCGGGCGCCTCGGCGTGAGCCCGGTGACGGTGCAGCGGGCGCTCGACGTGGTGCGGACCGAGGGCCTCGTCGACACCCGGCCCGGGGCCGGCACGTTCGTGCTGATGCCGAGCGCAGCGCCGCCACCGGTCGACGTGTCGTGGCAGAGCGCCGTCCTCGATGCCGACCCGGTGGACGTGACCGCCCTCCAACGGCTGCGCCCGGTGGTGGCCCCGGGCGAGGTCGTGCTGTCGAGCGGCTACCTCGATCCGAGCCTGCAGGCCGGCGACCTCCTGTCGACGGCGACGCGGCGTGTGCTGCGGCGATCGGGTGCCTGGGAGCACACGACCCCGACCGGCGACCCCGACCTGCGGGCCTGGCTGGCCGAACGCATCGGCGGGGGACGCACCGCCGCCGACGTGGTGGTCACCCCCGGCGGGCAGGCCGCGGTCGCAGCGACGATCGCTGCCTTGACCCGCCCCGGCGACACGCTGATCGTCGAGTCGCCGACCTACCCAGGGGCGGTGATCGCAGCGCGGGCCAACGGCTGCCGGCTCGTGGCGTGGCCGACCGAGACCGGCGCCGACCCGGCCCTGCTCGACGAACTCCTGGCCGCCACCGGCGCCCGGGCGGTGTTCGCCCAGAGCCGGTTCGCCAACCCGACCGGCCGCTCGTGGGACCCGGAGACCCGTCGCGCCGTGCTCGAGGTTGCGCGGCGACGTCGGTGCTTCGTGATCGACGACGACTGGGCCGCCGACCTCTCGCTCGACCCGAGCGAGGGCGACGCCAGCCTGGTCGACGACGACCGGGGCGGGCACGTGGTGACCGTACGATCGCTGACCAAGCTGGTGGCCCCGGGGTTGCGGGTGGCGGCGATCTCCGCCGTCGGCCCCGCTCGCGACCGGGTGGCCGCAGCCTGCCTCACCGCCACCGTGTCGGTGTCGAGCCTGGTCGAACGGGTGGCCGTCGAGACCCTGACCGCGCCCACGTGGCCACGCCACCTGCGGCAGCTCCGCAGCGAGCTCGGCGAACGGCGCGACGTGCTGGTCGACGAGGTGACCCGGTGGCTGGGCGACGACGCCGTCGACCGACCCGACGGTGGGCTGCACGTGTGGGTCCGACTCCCCGACGCGTGGTCGGCCGAGCGCCTCGCCGCCGACGCGGCCGCAGCCGGCGTGGTGGTCTCCCCCGGCGACGGGTGGTACCCGGCCGAGGCACCCGGGCCACGCTTGCGCCTCTCGTTCAGCGCGGCCGACGCACCCGCCATCCGTCGCGGCGTGCGCACCCTCGCCCGGGTCTCGCCCGGCTGACGCGCCGGCGCTACGTGCGGGCCGCCCCGTCATCCCCCGACTCGGCCGCCCAGGCAGCCGCCCACTCGCCGAGCGGCTCGATGGCCGCCCCGAGGCGTCGCCCGATCGGCGTGAGCACGTAGGCGTCGTCGGCGTTCTGCTCGACCAGGCCCGCCTCGCGCAGCTCGCGGAGACGGCCGTAGAGCACGCTCGACGAGACGTTGTCGCATCGTTCGATCAGGGCTCGGGCGCCGACTGGTCCGTCGCGG
>JBPEXC010000179.1:0-1707 GCA_052032035.1 Acidimicrobiales bacterium
CCCCATCGCGATCGGGGCGATCGCCCAGAGCCTGATCGTCGCCGGCGGGCTGGAGTGGCTGACCGGGCAGCCGGCGTCGATCCGACGCCCCGCCCAGGCGGGCCTGTTCATCGTGCTCGCCTTCGTGGCGAGCGCCCTCGGGGCCACGCTCGCGATGTCGCTGGACTGGCTCGGCGTGCGCCCCATCCATCCCGACCTGGCCATCACGTGGGACAGCTGGTTCGCCGGCGAGTTCGTCGGCACGACGATCGCCGTCCCGGTCGCCCTGTCGCTGCGGCTGCGGAGCGCCCGCCTGGGCGACCCGGTCGGCCGACTCGAGGCCGCGGCGGTCACCCTTGCGTTGGTGACGGCGCTGGTCCTCGTCCAGACGACCAGCTTCGCCTTCATCTACTTCGCTCCCCCGCTCGTGCTGTGGACGGCGCTGCGGTTCGGCGCCCGCTTCGGGGCACCCGCCGCTGCAGCGACGGTGCTGAGCGTGATCGCGGCGTCCGGCCGCGGCATCGGCCCCTTCGCCGCCGACACCTCGTGGGACCACGGGGTGTTCGGCATCGCCATGGCGATGACCGCCACGGTCGTGCTGATGCTGTCGCTGACCGAGCAGGCGGCCGACGACCGCTACCACCTCTCCGCCACCCTCGCCGCCATCCCCGACACCGTCGTCCTCACCGGCCCCGAGGGCGGCATCATCGACGTGTGGGGCCCGCGCGACTCGCCGCTCCCCCGCGCCGCGCTGCGGGCCCATCTCGAGGCCGCCCGACGGGCGGGGGGTGGACGCCGCCGCACCGTCGAGGGCGCCCGCACCTTCGACCACTCGTGGACCACGGCCGGCAACGGTCGCCAGCTCCACCTGATCCGGGACGTGTCGGTCGAGGCGTCGCTCGAGGAGGAGCGGCGGCGCAAGCGGGAGGACGTCGAGCTGGCCCGCCTCGCCGAACAGCGGCGCATCGGCGTCGAGCTGCACGACGGACCGATCCAGGAACTGGCGGCCACCCTCCTGCGGCTGGGCCAGGTGCTCGACGTCGACGATCCGTCGTCGGAGATCGACCTGCTCGAGCATCAGCTGTCGTCCACGATCGGCGACCTCCGCTCCGCCGCCAACCGCCTCATCCCGCCGGACGTGAGCGCCGGCGCCGTCGGCGACGGCCTGCGCGACTTCGCCGACCGGGTGTTCTCCCCCGCCACCGCCTGCACGGTCGACGATCACCGCTGGACTGCGGCGTCGGCCGCCGAGTCCGACGTGCTGTTCCTGGTGGGGCGCGAGGCCCTCGCCAACGCGGCGTTCCACGCCGACCCCAGCCGGGTCGAGGTGGGGCTCACGTCGCTGCCCGGTCGGGCGATCCTCTCGGTGGCCGACGACGGACCCGGGATCTCCCGGTCGGCCGGCGACCGCCGACACCTCGGCCTGCAGATCATGCGCGAACGCCTCGGGGAGCTCGGCGGCGAGCTCCACCTCGAGACCTCGCGTTGGGGAGGTCTGCTGGTGGTCGCCACCGTGCCCCGCCTCGTGATCGACGTGCGCACCGACGACAGCGATGCACGGCGAGCGACGACCACCGGCGACGCCCTCACCGCGGGCCGAGCGCGCTCCGGCGGCCGACGTGGCTGACCGTGGGGTCGGTCGTGTCGCGTTCATCGTCGGCCTCGCCCTGGCGCTTCCCCTCGCGTATCCGCTGAACGCGTTGCTGACCCCCGACGTCCACCCCGAAC
>JBPEXC010000018.1:0-2048 GCA_052032035.1 Acidimicrobiales bacterium
CGCCATCGAGGAGGTCGCCCGCTTCATCACGCCCCTCGGGTCGCCCCGCCGGTTCGACGCCCGCTTCTTCGTGGCCCGCGCCCCGCACGGGCAGGAGCCGGTGCACGACGACGGCGAGATCGTCGCCACCGAATGGGTGCGTCCCGTCGACGCCCTCGAGCGGTGGCGAGCCGGGGAGTTCGAGATGATCTCCCCCACCGTGCGCATGGTCGACTGCCTGCGCCGCTTCGACTCCGCCGACGACGTGCTCGCCCTCGCCCGCCAGCGGCTTCCCTACCAGCGGGTGCGGGTGATGGACCCCGACGGCGAGTATCGGGTGCTCCTCCCCGGCGAGGACGGCTACGACCACGCCGACCTCGAAGTGGAGAGTGGCTGGGTGCGTTTGTGGGCCCCCTGAGTCGTGCGAGACTGCACGAATGCTGATGACCTCGAAGCCCGTCCCCGCCGACGCCCGCATCTTCGTCGCCGGCCATCGCGGTCTCGTCGGCTCCGCCATCATGCGCGCCCTCGACGAGGCGGGCTACGCCAACGTGCTCACCGCCACCCGTGACGAGCTCGACCTCCGCCACCAGTCACAGGTCAACGCCTGGTTCGAGGCCAACAAACCCGACTACGTCTACCTCGTGGCCGGCACCGTCGGCGGCGTGCTCGCCAACACCACCCGCCCCGCCGAGTTCCTCTACGACAACCTGATGATCCACGGCACCGTGGTGCACGCGGCGTGGCAGAACGACGTCACCAAGCTCCTCTACCTCGGGTCGAGCTGCATCTACCCCCGCCACGCCCATCAGCCGATCACCGAGTCCGAGATGCTGGCCGGGCCCCTCGAGCCCACCAACGAGGGCTACGCCCTGGCCAAGATCGCCGGCATCAAGCTGTGCTCCACCTACCGCCGCCAGTACGGGGCCAACTTCGTGTCGGCCATGCCGACCAACCTGTATGGGCCCGGCGACAACTTCGACCTCACCTCCAGCCACGTGATCCCGGCGCTGATGCGCAAGTTCCACGAGGCCAAGGTGGCCGGCGAGCGCGAGGTGTCGATCTGGGGCACCGGTTCGCCGATGCGGGAGTTCCTCCACGTCGACGACCTCGCCTCGGCCTGCCTCTACCTGATGGACCACTTCGAGAGCGACGAGCACATCAACGTCGGCACCGGTGAGGACCTGTCGATCCGCAACCTGGCGATCGCCCTGCGCAACCTGATCCACCCCGACGCCGAGCTGGTGTTCGACACGACCAAGCCCGACGGCATGCCCCGCAAGGTGCTCGACGTGTCGAAGCTCCACAACCTCGGGTGGAAGCACCAGATCGAGCTCGAGGAAGGGCTCGAGCAGACCTACGCCTGGTTCATGGAGCACTACGCCGACGCCCGCGGCGTCGCCTGAAGCCGCCGGTCAGGGCTGCCTCTTCAGGTCCGCCCGCGCACTGCCCATCAGGACTGGCCGTCAGGACTGCCCGAGCACCAGGTCGAGCAGCGCTTCGGCGGCGTCGGCGACCTCGCCTCGTTCACCCCGCCACCCCGGCACGCCGGGCAGGGCGGCCACGAGGGCGTCGAGCACGGCCTCGCTGCGGCTGCGGGCCAGCACGGCGTCGTCGAACAGGGCGAGGGCGGTGGCGGCCGGGCCGAGCCGCTCGAGGGTCAACGGCGGTGGTGGCGGCCCGGTGTGGTGGCGGTAGCGGACGTCGAACACGGCCCCGATGCGCAGGGGCTGGGTGACGATGCGGGCGTCGGCGGCCACGGCGGCGGGGTCGGTGGGCACCGTGGCGCCGCCGAGGTGGCGGATGCCGAGGGGCCGGGCGTAGGGGTGGACGAGGCCGTCGGCGTCGAGCACCGCGTACTCGTCCGACGCGTAGGCGGCGCCTCGGCGCACGAGTTCGGCCACCAGCGTCGACTTGCCGGCCCGGCTCCGCCCCGGGATCACGATCGCCCGCTCGCCGCCGTCGCGGCTCGGCACGGCGACGACGCCGGCGTGGACGAACACCGCCTCGGTGGCGGCGCACGCCACGTCGTGATGACACTCGGCCACTGCGGCGTCGGCGTCGTCCGT
>JBPEXC010000180.1:0-7668 GCA_052032035.1 Acidimicrobiales bacterium
GACGGGGTCACCGCACGATGCAGACCAGCGCCCGAAGGGAGAGTCACCGGCTTCGGGCGTCGGCGGCCAGGGCTCGGAGGAGATCGAAGCTGGAGACGAGGCCTACGGTCTCCGTGCCGTCCATGACCACCAGATGGTGGACGTGATGCGCCAACATGGTCTCGGCCGCCTCCGCCAGGTCGGCGGCGCGGTCGACGACGAGCAACACCGTGCTCATCACCGCGGCGAGTTCGGTGTCCTCCGGCCAGTCGTCCACCAGGTCGGTGGAGGTGACGATGCCGACGGTCCGGTCCTCGTCGAGGATCGGCAGGGCGTGGACGCCGAGGGCCAGCATGAGGTCGCGGGCTCGTCCGACACGATCGTCCGGGCCGAGGGCGATGAGGTCCTCGGTCATGAGGTCGTCGACGACCTGCGGCCGCGGGCCAGCCGAGAGCGGGGTTTCGGTTCGCAGTTGAGCAGCCATGGATCGATCACACACCCGCCGCCCCGTCACCGGCAGGGTCGAAGGGCCCTGCCGGCGCTCGTGACTCTGACCGCTCGTGACTCTGGCCGCTCGTGACTTTGACCGCTCGTGACTTTGGCCTCTGACGCCGGGCGCTCGACACGACGATGCTGCCCCCACCCAAGAGATTGCTCCGAAGCGTCCTCGGGCCTTCGGGGCCGACGAGGAGGAGCCTCGCATGACTGCATCGTTCGACACCGCGCCCACCACGGCCCCCACGGTCGCCATCGACGTGACCGGCCCTGCCAAGGCCGAGGTCACCGATCGCGACCTCGAGCTCGTGGAACGCACGATCGACAAGATCCTCGGCATGGTGTCCGAGCCGATCACGTCGGTCGACGCGCTGGTGTCGACCCACCCGACGAACGACCCGGCCCACCAACGCCGGGTCCGAGCGACGATCGTCCTTCGGGGAGAGGTGGTGCGGGCGGAGACCTGGGCGGCCTCGGTCGACGAGGCCGCCGACCGGCTCGGCGAGAAGCTGCGTCACCAGGTCGACGCCCGCACCGACCGCCGTCGTCACGACCCCCACGGGCGTGCGGCGGCGCCCGGTCAGTGGCGCCACGGCAACCTGCCCACCGCCCGGCCCGACGTCTTCGACCGACCGGCCGGCGAGCGTGAGATCGTGCGCCGGGTGAGCCTGGCCGGCGGGGCGTCGTCGACGCTCGAGGAGGCCCGGTGGGACCGCTTCCAGCTCGGCTACGACTTCTTCCTGTTCCACGACGCCGACCTCGAAGGCGGCGCCGGCGACACGCTGCTCCTGGGTGACGACGACGCGGGCGACACGGTGCTGCGGGCCGCTGACGCTCGCACGCTCAGCGTCGATGGGGCTCGGGAGTGGCTCGACGCCGTCGGTGACGAGCTGGTGTTCTTCGTCGACGAGGCCACCGGGCGGGGCGCCGTGCTCTACCGCCGCTACGACGGCCACTACGGCCTCGTCACCGTCACCTGAGCGAGCACGGCTGACGCGACCCGGGGTCGCCCGCCAGGGACCTCGGCCTCTACGGCTCCGGGCGGGTGTCGTGGCGTGATGGAGACATGACCAGCACACCAGACACCCGCACCGGACTGGAGACGCTCAGCACCGACGAGTGCTGGCGCCTCCTCGGCGAACACGAGGTCGGGCGGCTCGCCGTCTCGATCAACCACCACCCCGACATCTTCCCGGTCAACTACCGGGTCCAGGACGAGACGATCCTCGTCCACACCGGCGCCGGCCTGAAGCTGGCAGCCGCCACCCTCGGGCCATCCGTGGCGTTCGAGGTCGACGTGATCGACGAGGAACGTCACACCGGCTGGAGCGTGGTGGTCCACGGTCCCGCCGTCGAGGTGACCGCCCTCGACGAGTTGCTCGACGTGGAGGACACCGGCGGTGTCGACACGTGGGCCGACAGCGAGAAGACCCGCTACTTCCGCATCACGCCGACCGAGGTCACCGGCCGTCGGGTGCCGACCAGCTGAGTACGTTCGCGCTAGACCAACAGGTCGTCGAGCGCTGCCAACAGCAACGCCACGTTGCGCTGGCGAGCGGTGTGGCCCATCAGGCCGATGCGCCAGCCCTTGCCGGCGAGATCGCCGAGCCCACCGCCGATCTCGACGCCGTAGTCCATGAGGAGCGAGCGGCGGACGTCGGCCTCGGTCATGCCCTCGGGGAGCCGGTCGGTCGGCACCCACACCGAGGTGAGTTGGGGCAGGCGGTTGCCCTCGGCGGCGAAGAGTTCGAAGCCGCGCTCGACGAGGCCGGCCTGGAGGGCGTCGCCCACGGCCTGGTGGCGGGCGAACGAGTGGTCGAGGCCTTCGGTGAGGAGGGCGCCGAGCCCGGCGTGGAGGCCGTAGAGGCTCGAGATCGGGGCGGTGTGGTGGTAGGCCCGGGCGCCGTCGCCGGTGACGTACTTGGCGATCATGTTGAGGTCGAGGTACCACGACGCCGGGGTCTCGCGGAGCTGGGCCAGGGCCCGGTCCGACACGGTGAGCGGGGCGAGGCCCGGCGGCACGCCGAGGCACTTCTGGGTGCCGGAATAGGCGATGTCGACACCCCACTCGTCGATGCGCAGGTCGATGCCACCGAGCGAGGTGACGCAGTCGGCGAGGAGGAGGGCGTCGCCCTTGTTGGCGCCGAGGGTGGCGAGGTCGTTGCGGATGCCGGTCGAGGTCTCGGCGTGGACCACGGCGATCAGCTTCGGGGCGGGGTGGGCATCGAGCAGGGCCTGGGGGTCGATCGGGGTGCCCCACGGGGCATCGACCCGGATCACCTCGGCGCCACAGCGGGCGGCGACGTCGCACATGCGCCCGCCGAACACGCCGTTCACGCCGATCACCACGGTGTCGCCGGGGCCGACGAAGTTGACGAAGCTGGCCTCCATGCCGGCCGAGCCGGTGCCGGAGACGGCGAAGGTGAGCTGGTTGTCGGTCTTGAACACGGCCCGGAGTCGGTCACCGACCTCGTCCATCAGGGTGATGAAGTCGGGGTCGAGGTGGCCGAGGACGGGGCGGGCGTAGGCCTCCATCACCTCGGGGTAGGGATTGCACGGGCCGGGGCCCATCAGAACCGGGTCGCGATGACGCATGGCCGCACCGTAGCGGCCGGTCCTACCGCACACCGCTGCAGCGCGTCGCCGGCCTGGCAACGCGAGATCGAGCGCCACGACCTGGCTCGTTCCACGCGACACTCTCGGATGGACGATCTCGAACCACCGGACCCACCTCTCGCCGGACGGAAGGTCGCGCTCCGCCCCTTTCGGGAGAGCGATGCGGCCGCCGTCGCCGCGGCGTGCCAAGACGCCGACATCCCGCGCTTCACGATGATGCCGGACGCCATGTCCGTCGACGACGCAGCGGCCTGGATCGCCGCCGGGATCGAGTGGTGGCCGCGAGGTGTCGCTCGCTTCGCCATCACGACGCCGACGAACGACACGTGCCTCGGTCAGGTCGGGGTGCAACTCGACCTCCGGGCGAACCGAGCAGAAGCGTTCTACTGGCTGGCGCGCGACGCCCGAGGCCGGGGCCTGGCGAGCGAGGCGCTCGACCTCGTCGCGCGTTGGGCCTTCGATGTCCACCGCGTGGCGCGGGTCCAGCTCGTGACCCACGTCGACAATGCTGCCTCGCAAGCGGTGGCCGAACGATGCGGGTTCGAGCGCGAGGGAATTCTCCGAGCGTGGGAGCCCGTCAAGGGGAGCCAACCAGACGTCGTCATGTTCGGCCGCCTCCCGCACGACGTTCCCTGAATGAGAGCGACCTGCCGGCCGGACTGACTGTCACACCCCATCGTCATGATGGGGACCATGGAAAAGGCGGCGGAATCGTTCTCCTATCGGGCATCGTTGGCGGCCGACGACGCCGAGCTGTCCGACGACGTGTTGGCGAAACGGCTGCTGGCGATCGAGGACGACCTCTGCTTCCTGGAGGCGCGGCGGGCGATGCTGATGGCCGAGGTCGAGTCGCGACATCCGGGCGTGCCGACCGCCGACGCCGTCGGTCCGCTCGCCTCGCCCTCGACGTCTCGGTGGTTCGCCCACGAGACCCGGCGCTCGCAGAAGATGGCCGGTGGCATCGTCAACGACGGCGTGCGACTCGCCGAGCTCCCCGACGTCCTCGAAGCGTTCGTCACCCTCCGGATCCGACCCCATCACGTGCGCGAGATCCTCGCCGCCTTCCGCAAGCAGCCCGACACGATCGTCGCCGCCCAGCTGGCGATCGTGGCCTGGGCCGAAGAGCTGGAGTGGGCCGAGTTCACCCAGCGGGTGCGGGCGCTGCTCGAGTTGATGGACGACGTCGATCCCGCCGAGGCGGCCCTGCGGCGCTTCAACAAGCGGAGCCTCCACTCGGCCCAGGTCGACGACATGGCGACCTACCTGCTCACCACCACGCCGGAGGTTCGAGCGGTTCTCGACGACGCCATCGCCGTGATGGTCAAGAAACTGCGCGACCACGACTGGGCGGAGCTGGTCGCCGCCTACGGCGAAGACGCCTCGTGGGACAAGGCGGTCCGCAGCGACGCGCAACGCCGCCACGACGCACTGTTCATGCTCGTCACTTCCGGTGCGGTCAGCCTCGACCCGTCGGGGTCGTTCGTCGTCAACGTCGTGCTCGACCACGACACGCTGATGCGCGAGACCGAACGCCTCCACCGCGATCCCGAACCGATGGAGATCGAGGAGGCCGTCGTCGCCGCCGAGCATCACCGCTCCTGCTCGATGCGCGGCCGCCCGATCCCGGCCGTCATCGCGATGCGCATGGCGATCGCCGGCCATGTTCGCCGGATCCTCTACACGGCGCCGTCGACGTCGTTCGACATCTCGAAGAAGCGACGCCTCTACGCCGGGCTGCTGCGGCTGGGCGTGATGTTGCGCCATCCCCGCTGCGTCGAACCGGGATGCGATGCGCCGAGCATCGAGTGCGAGATCGACCACATCACGCCGTCGGCGAGAGGTGGCTCGACCGTCGACATCAACGGCGCCCCTCGCTGCCGAAGATGCCACCAATGGAAGACCATGCTCGAGGTCCTCGGCCTCGCCTGAGACCGAGCGGCCGGCCTCGTCAGTCGCCGAAGAGCATCCCGAACACGATCAGGCCGACGAAGAGCACCAGGATCCCCATCCCGACGCCGAGGACGGCGAACCCGGCGCGCCGCAGCGCTGGTTGCCGGAGGCCCGAGCCGAGCGCGACGACCACACCGCCCGCGACGACGAGCACGCTCACGGCGACGAGGACGATCAGCACTCGGCCAGTATTTCCGAGAGCGCGGCCCTCATCGCGCGCGCCGCTGACGGGCGGTTTCGACCCCGGGGCGAACAGTCCGTAGGGTCAGGCACGGGACCGACCGAGGGGACGCGACGATGAGCTGGGAACCGGAACTCGAGGAACTGCGGCGCCGGGAGGAACTGGCCGAACAGCTCGGTGGCGAGGACAAGGTCGAGCGGCAGCACCACTTCGGGAAGCTGACCGTGCGGGAACGGGTCGACGCCGTGGTCGACAAGGGCTCGTTCTGGGAGCTCGGCAAGACGGCCGGGGTCGCCACCTACGACGACGACGGCAACCTCGTCGACCTGCTCCCGTCCAACTTCGTGTTCGGCCTCGCGGAGCTCGACGGGCGACCGGCGGTCGTCTCGGGAGACGACTTCACGGTGCGGGGCGGCTCGAACGACGCGTCGATCTCGGAGAAGCGCACCGCCTCGGAGTCGCTGGCGGTCGAGATGCGACTCCCCCACCTCCGACTCCTCGACGGCATGTCGGGCGGCGGTTCGGTGAAGACCACCGAGATGGCCGGTCGCACCTACATCCCCCTGCTCGCCGGCTGGGACACGGTGATCGACCACCTCGACGTCGCCCCGTCGGTGTCGCTCGCCCTCGGGTCGGTCGCCGGGTTCGGCGCCGCCCGGGCCACCACCTGCCACTACTCGGTGATGGTGCGCGACACGTCGCAGATGATGATCGCCGGCCCGGCTCTGGTGGAGCAGGCCGGCCTCGGCTCGGTCACCAAGGAAGAACTGGGCCACGCCCGCATTCACACCGGCAACGGGTCGATCGACGACGTCGTCGACTCCGAGGAGGAGGCGTTCGACCGGGCCCTCCAGTTCCTGTCCTACCTCCCGACCAGCGTGGATGAGCTCCCGCCGATCGAGGACTGGGGCGACTCGCCCGACCGTCGCGACGACTGGCTGATCGAGGCGGTGCCCCGTGAACGCCGCCAGGCCTACGACATGCGCCGCATCCTCGCCTCGGTCGTCGACACCGACAGCTTCTTCGAGATCGGCCGCAACTGGGGCACCTCGATCATCGGCGGGTTCGCCCGCCTCGACGGCGTGCCCGTCGCCGTGTTCGCCGAGGACCCCCGGATCTACGGCGGCGGCTGGACGGCGGATGCGTGCAAGAAGCTGATCCGCCTCGTCGACGTCGCCAACCTGTTCAACCTGCCGGTGATCCACTTCGAGGACTGCCCCGGGTTCGTGATCGGCAAGACGTCCGAGGAGGAGGGCACGATCCGGGCCGGGTCGATGGCGCTGGTCGCCCTGCGGCAGGCCCGCATCCCGTACTGCACGGTGATCGTGCGCAAGGCGTTCGGCGTCGCCGGGGCCGCCAACCGCAAGCCGGGAACCAACTCGATGCGGCTCGCGTGGCCGTCGGGCGACTGGGGCTCGCTCCCCCTCGAGGGCGGCCTCGAGGTGGCCTACAAGGCCGAGCTCGCGGCGTCGGATGACCCGGATGCGCTGCGGGAGGAGATCGCCGAGCGCCTCAACCGCTACCGCAACCCGCACCGCTCGGCCGAGTTCTACGAGATCGAGCAGATCATCGACCCGCGCGACACCCGTCCGATGCTGTGCGACTGGGTCCGTCTCGCCCGACGCACCCAGGTGCCCGGGCCGGCGACGGTCGGGTTCCGGCCCTAGCGGCTCGGTTGTGAGAGCGCGGCATTGACCCGGCGCGCCGCCAGTGCGCCGGTGTCGATCTTGAAGCTCACCTCGGGCGGGTCGAAGTCGTCGCCGAGGCGGGCCTCGAGCAGGTCGAGCGCGACCACGTCCTGGAGGACGACCTCGCGGTTCATCTTCGCCAGGAAGCCGGTGACCTGTTCGTCGTCGATCGCGAAGTCGCGAGCGACGGCCCAGAAGTCGAGGGTGTGGTGATCGTCGACCGGGGTGATCCCGTAGAGCACCTTCACGTGCGCTGCCTCGTCGTCGGTCTCGGTCACCGGTTCACCGGCGGCGGCCACCCGGACGTGGAGGAGGTAGAAGCCGGGGGCGTGGTACTCGATGTCCTGCCAGCGATCGATCGGCGACGACAGCCCCGTCGACTCCGAATAGAACGGCGGGCACTCGACCGACGCCATGTGGCGCGACACCCTGACCACGGCCGCGGCCTCGTCGACCTCGGTGTCGATCGGCGTGGTCGCCACCTCGGGCGTGCCGATGTAGCCGCCGTGGAGGAACGTCTCGTGGCTCAGGTCGAGCAGGTTGTCGACCAGCAGCCCCCAGCGCGCGGCGAGGGGCTCCATGCCATGCACCACGGCCCAGTCGTCGTTGCCGAACCAGGGCAGCTCGGGCACGTCGGCCGCATCGGCGGCGGCCGGATCGCCGGCGAACACGAAGACCCACGGATCGCGCTCGACGACGACGCGAGCGGTGACGTTGGCCTTCGAGGTGATCTTCTCCTGGCCCGGCACCCACACGCAC
>JBPEXC010000181.1:0-1657 GCA_052032035.1 Acidimicrobiales bacterium
CCGAACGAGTGGCCGGAGCCGAAAGACCCGCCACCGAACGAGCCGCCTGATCCGATCGTCCCGCCGGTGCTGGTGTGACCTCCGAATCCGCCGTGGCCGCCGCCGACGATGACCCAGGTTCCGTGCCGACGGCGCCGGGCGATGATGCGCTCCTGGATATGGAGGGCCGCGTCGGCCACCCGGGACGCCACGTCGACCTGCTCAGCAGGATGCTCGGGCAGGTCGTCGAGCTGTTCCTCCAGCCCGTCGAGGGCGGCGCCGTCGCTCGACTCGAACAGTTCCCAGCCCAAAGCTCGGCGGGCCCGGGCCACCGCCCGGCGGGCCCGGTCGATCTCCCTGCCGGCCTCCCTCCGAAGTGCCGCCATGTTGGCCTGCTCGTCCTGCACCGCGGCCAGCAGCTCATCCATCTGCCGGTTGAGTTGGTACCCGGTCTCGGCGACCCGAAGGTAGTTGGGTTTCACCTGCCGGAGTTCGAGGTCGAGCCCGTCGACGGCCCGGCCGAATTCGGCCGGTTTGACGTTGTAGGCGTCGTCGAGGTCGTCGTCGTGGCGGGCGATGAACGCAGCCAATTCGGCCAGGATCTCCCGCCCCTGGACGACGATGCCTGCAGCCTCCTCCCGCGCCTGTTCGAGATCGACCATCAGGTCCTCGGTCTGGTCGAGCAGCCCGTCGGCGGCGATCACGTGAAGACCGGCCTGTTCGAGCTCGCGGCCCGCCTGATCGAACTGCTGGGCCGGCACCAACTCCTCCATTGCCGTACGCTGCCGGGCGACAGCCCGTTGAACCTCCTCGACCGCACGCTCCGGGTAGTCGGCGGCCCACTGCCACGAATCGCCGGCGTGGAGCGAAGCCAGCGACACGAAACGACGGCGGACGTCCTCGGCACGAGCCGCCTCGAGCTCACCGGCGCTGGTGAGCTCGGTGTTCCACTTCTTCAACGACTCGACCCGGGTGGGGAGCGCCTGCAGGTAATGCTGTGAGGCGAACAGCACGGCTTCGGCGTCTTCGACCCGATCGGAGAGCTCGAGCCAATCCTGGTCCAGAGCGGAGAAGTCCAGTGCTTCGACCGCCTGGCGTACTCTTGTGAGGTCTCGCACCTGACCGTCGACCGCCCAGCCTTCCGATGCCCGCTGCTCGGCGAACGCAAGCGCTCCCCCGACCTCCTCGAGCAACAATTGCTGCTTGGCCGGCACCGCCACCCGAAGGTGGTCGAGGTGGGCGCCGAATGCCAGTAGCCGGTCGAGCGCCTCGTCCTGGAGATCGAGCGCCTTCGACAGTTCGACGAGACGCTGCTTGGCCCGTTCGATCTCAGCAAGCTGGGCTTGGCCGACTCCGTTCGGCATCGACTGCGACAGAAGCGCCGCCGCGTTCTCGGTGGCCTGGCGACCGGCACCGCTGAGACGTCGCAGCTCGACCAACTTCTCGGATGTTCGACCGGCCGTGAGCTTCTCCCACACGTCGGAGCGGGCCGCCAGTTTGTCGTCCCGCTCCCGCAGCATGCCGACCCGGGACAACGGCCCGGCCATCGACGTCTCCAGCGATTGGCGGGCCTCGACAAGCCTCCGGCGGCGGCCAACCGCGTACACTGCTCCTCCCCCCAGTGCAAGAGCGCCGACGCCGCCGAGAAGCGTCCACGGCGACGTTCCGTTGTCATCGG
>JBPEXC010000182.1:0-5514 GCA_052032035.1 Acidimicrobiales bacterium
AGGTCGGTGCGGGCGAGCCGGCGCCCGGCCAGGCCCTCCTCCCGGACCGCCTCGGCCGTGCGGCGGTCGTCGTCGACGACGCCCAGCAGGGGGAGGTCGAGGTGGTGGGCGACCTCGGTCGGGTCGTAGGGGTCGTCGCCGACGAGCACGAGGTCGACGACCGGACGGAGCCCACGGAGTTCGGCCGCCATCGAGGGGATGCGCTGGATCTCCTCGAGGCGTGGCCGGCCGACCGCGACGACGACCTCGGCGCGAGCGACCAGGCCGAGGGCCGGCGAGGTCGACGAGTAGCGGCCGCAGTCGACGATGACGATGGCGTCGCTCGCTGCCAGGGCGTCGGCGCCGCGCTCGTTGAGCGCCCGCAGCGACGCTGCGCACGGCTCCGGTCGAGCCGGAGCGGGAAGCACGCCGAGACCGTCGGCCAACGGCTGCCCGCAGTCGGCGATGTCGAGCGCCGACCCGGTGGTGGCCTGGGCTGCGGCGAGGTCGACCAGACCGGGTTCGTTGGTCAACCCGTGGGCGGCGTGCCAACGGGCAGCCATCACGCCGCCGCTCGGATCGGCCTCGAGCACGAACCGGCGCCGCGGATCCTCGGCGGGCCAGGTCCACGCGAGGAGGAGCGAGAGGGTGGTGACCCCGGGGGCTGCGCCCTGGCTGGTGAGGGCGATGATCACTGGTCGGTTCCCACCAGCACGAGACGAACTCGCTGCTGGTCGAGCAGGTCGGCGACGGCGGCAGCGTCGCGCTCGTGGACGAGCAGCGACACGAACAGCCGGGGTTCCGACGATGAATGGAGCGCCTCGACGGTCCAGATCGTGGCCGTCGACACGGTCGCAGCCGTCGTGCCGGTGGGCGCCTCGCCGGGCGTGGCGTTCACGATCGTTCCACCGAGCCCGCCTCCGGTGGCGACCACCTCGACGCGATCGCCCGCTCGGAGCGCACTCGTCGGGTACTCGCCGGGGCTGAGGGCCGCCCCGACCACGACGTGGTCGTCCGGCACCGCCGCACCGCTGGTCACCATCTCGATCGACAGGGGCGTGCCCGCCGGGATCGGTCCTCTGGCGATGTCGCCGACGATCAGGTGGGCGTCGTCGGCTGCGAGCGCGGCGACGTCACCGTCGATGGCGACCGACGCCACCCGCAGGTCGAATTCGGTGACCACCGCGCCGGCGTCGATCGGCCCGGCCGCGACCACGATCGGGCGGCGGGTGCTCTGCGAGCTCGACCACAGGGCGAACCCGAGCATCGAACCGGCGATCATGAGCACACCGAGCGCTGCCCACGGGGCCTGTCGTCGACGTCGGGTGACGCCGATCGGTGTGGGAGCGGCCGTCGCCGTCTCCGGCGAGCGGGTCATCGTGTCGGTCATCCGCGAGGTCCTTCCGTTCGGGGCGGAGCAGAGGAGGTGCCGACCGCCAGGAGTTCGGCCACCCGGACCGGGCGTTCGGTGACGACCACGAGGTCGCCGTAGACGCCGGACCCGCACGGCACGTTGCAGCCGTAGGTGATACGCCAGGTGATGGCGGCGGTGAGGGTTGCGTCCTCGACCACGCTGCTGTGGCGGTAGACCACCGTGCAGTCCGAGCGCTGCGTGTCGTCCGGTCGAGTGAAGTCGTAGATCGCGCCGGTGTTCGCTCCGCAATCGACGGTCTGCTCGAGGGTCGACCACTCGACGTGGGTCGGGGTGGCGGTGGCCGTGGCCGTGATCCCGAAGACCGGTCCGGCGGCGGCAGTGCGCGCCTGCCAGACGGTGCCGTCGATCCAGAGCCAGGTGTCGAGCTGGGTGATCATCGGCGCCTGCTCGTCACCGAAGGGTGCCGAGACACCGGCGGTCGCCGGGACCTCGAGCGAACCGATGGCCTGCTGGACGACGACGTCCACCACCTCGGCGGGCGGGCTCTCGCCCACCGGCCACATGCTGAGCATGTGGCTGAACTCGATCAACGGGTTGATCGCCATCGTGTGTTCGTTCGGTGGGCATCGCAGGTAGGCCCACTCCTCGGTGAGCTGTTCCTCGGGAAGGCCGCGGAGATCCTCGGCCTGCACCGGAACGCCGCTGTGGAAGATCGTCCACACGTTCTGGTAGGTGCCGGTGTCGACGTAGCACTCGAGGGCCCAGACGGGCGGCGTCCCGACGTCGACCGACACCGTCGCCCGACTCCCGTCGAGGACGACGTGGACCGTTCGGTCGCTGTCGCTGATCGTCACGCCGGCGTCCTGCCGAGCGGCCCCTGCGGAGACGGCGCTGCCGGCGGCGACCGCGAGCACGGCGATCACCGGTCCGAGGAGACGGTTCCGACCACGGGCCCGTCGGGGCCGTCGCCGATCTGGAGTTGTCGTTCGAGGTGCCGCCATCGATTCCGCCGTGCCGCCCGCTTCGTCGCTGTCCCGCCTGGACTGCATTGGTGACCCTAGGTTCGCTCCAGGGCGTGGGTCAGTGGGTAGACCGCCACTGCGGCCGGGACGATCGGCCCAGCTGCGAGGAGGCGGAAGGTCATGGTTCCGACCGTCAGTTCGTCACCGGATCCGAGCGGCTCGTCACCACCGGCCTCCCGGCCGGCGCGGCACACCTCCACACTGCCGCCGAGGCCGACCACTCGGATCGCCCCGTCGATGTCGACCTGCAGCCGAACGTGGGCTCTCGACACGGTTGCGTCGTCGACGACGAGCAGGTCGCAGGTCTCGGCCGGGTCCACGTGTCGAAGGGGCGATCGGCCGATCACGACCGATCGACGGATCGGCCAGATCGCCCCGTCGCCGACGCTGAGGAGCCAGCCCCGTTCGGGGCTGGGCTGCGGGGATCCGAGAGCACACACTGCGACGACGGCCACGGCGATGAACCTACGATCGACCGCCGCCGCTGTCGGTGGGGACGAGTCCCCACGCCCGTCGAGACGGCGTCCGCTCAGAAGAGGACGCCGACGGCGGCGAGGGCGCCGCCACCGGCCGCCAGCAGCCAGGGCCACCGATCCCGCACGGCCGCAGCGACGCCGACGCCAACCGATTCCTGCGTGGCGCAACTTGGTCGCTCGGTCGACGGCTCGCCGGGGGCCTGGTCGCACTGCTCGGATTCCCGGGCGGCGCGCCGGAGGAGGGCGGCGAGGGCGCTGCCGTCAGGCGGGCGCTCGCCCGGATCGTGGGCGAGACACGCCGCCAGCAGTTCGGCGACGGGCGCCGGCAACTCGGAGTGTTCGGATCCCGTCGTCGGCTCGTCGGGCGACCGGCCGGTGAGCACGAAGTGGAGGCTGGCCCCGAAGCCGTGCACGTCGAGCGTGGCGTCGACCGGGACCGGCGGCATGCCGGGCGCCGCTTCCGGCGCCCCATAGCCGGGGGTGAAGGCATAGCCCGCCGTCGCCCCGATCGCCGTTGCGACGCCGAAGTCGGTGAGCCGCGGTCGGAACCGATCGGTGAGGAGGATGTTGCCGGGCTTCACGTCTCGATGGGCCAGGCCCGCGGCGTGGAGGTCGGCGAGCGTGTCGGCGACTGGCTGGAGGAGGAACACGGCGTCGCCGAGGGGGAGCGGTCCGTGGCGCCGAACCCAGTGGTGGAGGCTGCCGCGCTCGAACCATGGGAACAACAGGAACGGTTCGCCGGCGGCGGTCACGCCATCGGCGAGGACGGTGACTGCCCCGGCGTTCGCACTCGCTGCGCCCAGCGCCAACCGCTCGGCCGCCACGCGTTCGTCGCCGCCGTCCCGGTCGTGGAAGACCTTGACGGCCACATCCCGCCCGAATCGAGCCTGGTGGGCGCGGTAGACCGTTGCGCTCCCACCGGTGGCGACGCGTGTCGCCGGCCCGAGGTCGTCGATCCCGAGGTCGATGGGTGCCGCCACCGCTTGCCGACCCTCAGGTCCTTCTGGCGGCCTCGGCGAACGCCGCCGCCTCGGCGGGGAACCCGGGCTCGTCGACTCGGTCGAGGAGCCGTCGGCTCTCGCGGGCGATCCACCCCGCGCTCGGGATCTTGCGGCGCGCCGTGCGAACGGGGAGGAGGTCTCGCACCGTGACGAGGGCGAAGTTGAGCGCCACCCACGACAGGGCGAGCACCAGAGCCGGCTGGAAGCTGTTCGTCATGAGCAGCAGGGCGATGCCGATCGCCACCTGCACGGTCGCCAGCGGCGACCCGAGCGCTGCCCACCCGAGCGCGTGAAGCGGCATGCGACGGTCGGGTCGGTGGTACTCGATCTGGGTGTGGCTGAGGCCGACGCGGATCCACGCGGTGTCGATGCCGACGAAGCCGGCCGAGATGCTGGTGCCCGCCGCCGACACGAGGACCAGCGAGCTGGGCACGGCGACCGCCACGCCGGCGAGCCCGATGATCGGTGGCCCGGGCGTGCCGAGGGCGATCGTCGCCAGGAGCGTCGGCAGCCAGATCGCCGGGCCGAGGAACCAGCGCCCGAGCCGGATCTCGAGGCCGCTGCGCACCGGGACCGGAGCATCGGGCCACGGCACTGCTGCGGTAGATGGCACTGCTGCGGTAGACGCCACTGCCGCGACCGTTCGCACGGGCGCGCCGGGGTGCACGGTCGCCGCCGTCTCCGAGGTCGTGCCTCCACCCACACCACGACGCTACGACCGTCCGGCTGCCCGCTGCCTGGGCCGCTCGGGCGCGCTCGATGGGGAATCTTGCCGGGCTCGGCGCGAGCCCGGGGCTCAGAACCCGTTCTTGTGGATCTTCTCCGGCAGCACCTTCACGATCACCCGCTCGCTCTGGACCGCCATCGGGTACTCGTCCGCGCCCATGTAGCGCTTGGCGCAGGCGTCGATGTGGGCCTTGGCCTCGGGGCCGGTGACGGTCTCGACGACCTTCCCCCGAGCCTCGATGAACTGGTAGGGGTTCTCGGCGTTGATCACCGAGATCGTCACCCGGCCGTCGCGTTCCACGTCCTTGAACTTGGCTCGATGCACCTCGGTGTTGAACAGGAGGTGGTCGTCGTCCGCGTCGATCCACATCACGTGGTTGCGGGGTTGCCCGTCGGCCGAGATGGTGGCCAGGGCAGCGAAGTTGGTGCCGGTGGCGAGGGCCTTGAGGTCAGCGTCGATCGTCATGCCCAGGTCCAACGACGTCGTCGCCGTCGCTATTCCGCGACCGGTACCGTCCGGTGGGTGTCCGGTCCCGATGCCCGCGCCCGCAGTCTCGCCCTCCACACCGATCGATGGGGTGCCCCCGACCGGGTGGTCCGTGCCCCGGGCCGGGTGAACCTGATCGGCGAACACACCGACTACAACGATGGCTTCACCCTGCCGATGGCGCTCCCGTTCGACACCGTCGTCACCATGAGCGACGGCCCCGCCGATGGCGACAGCACGGCTGATCGCGACGGCACGGCCGATCGCGACGGCCCTGTGACCGTGGTGTCGGACGGGTTCGGCGAGGTGACCTTCTCGGCCGCCGACACCCCCGCCGACATCGCCCCCTGGGCCGTCCACCTGCTCGGTGCGGTCCAGCTCCTCGCCGCCGAGGGGATCGCCGCCGGCGGCTGGCGGGCGGCGATCGCCACCGACATCCCGACCGGGG
>JBPEXC010000183.1:0-7404 GCA_052032035.1 Acidimicrobiales bacterium
GCGGCGCCGGCGCCGCCTCCGATCACGACCTGGTCGGCCGGTTCCCGGGCGAGGACCTCGCCGAGCACCTCGGCGACGTCGTCGGTCCAGCCCCGCAGGGCGGCGCCCACGTCGGCGTCGAGCACCTCGCCGCCGAGCGCCGAGGGCAGCGCGGTGGGCGCCACGCCGAGGGCGGCCGCCAGGCCCCGGGCCGAGACGACGGCGTCGGCCGACCGGCCGTCGGCCAACCGCCGGCACCAGAGTTCGGTGGTGTCGCCGATCGAGCTGTCGGCGACGAACCGGCCGTCCTCGATCAGTGCCGAGCCGAGTCCGGTGCCCAGCAGCACCACCCACGACCGTCCCGCCACGGCGCCGAGGGCCGCCGCCTCCCCGAGGCCCGCGGCCGCTGCGTCGTTGCAGAAGTGGAGCCGTGTGGGGGCGACGCCCGCCCGATCGGCGAGGGCCGAGCGGACGTCGACGCCGTGGAGGGCGGCGAACTTGTGCTCGAGCCAGGCGACGCCCGCCCAGTAGTCGAACGGGGCCGGGAACGCGAGCACGATCGGCGCGGTGTCGCCGACGGCCGGGAGCAGGGCCACGACGTCGGTGGCGAGGCGATCGAGCAGCGCGTCGCGCTCGGCCGCCTCGTCGATCGGGCCGTGCCGGACCCCGACGATCCCACCGCGGGGGTCGACGACGCCGGCCAGCACGGTGGTGCCGCCGACATCGAGGGCGAGGATCGGTGGTGGCGACGACGGCATGGCCGTCATCGAAGCACCTCGGGTGACGTTTGGCACTCCGCCTCGGGAATCATCGGGATTCCTTGTCACGCCCATTAGGGGAACCTATCGTGCCGGTCCATGTTGAACCGTACGCGGACCCGTGCCGCCCTTGCCGGCCTCGCGCTGCTACCCGCCACCCTGGTGGCCTGCGGCGACGATGGCGCCTCCGACGAGACCACCACCGCCGTGGTCGAGACCTACGCCGAGGGTGTGTACACGTCCTATGTCGCCACGCTCGAGAGCGCCACGACCATGGACACCGCCATCGACGCCTTCGTCGCCGACCCCACCGACGCGACGCTGGCCGCCGCCAAGGACGCCTGGCTCGCCGCCCGCGACGTCTACGGTCCGACCGAGGCGTTCCGGTTCTACGGGGGCCCGATCGACGACGAGGAGACGGGGCCCGAGGGTCTGATCAACGCCTGGCCGCTCGACGAGGCCTACATCGACTACGTCGAGGGCGACGCCACCGCGGGCATCGTCAACGACCCGGACACCTACCCCGAGATCACCGCCGACCTGCTCGTCTCGCTCAACGAGGACGGCGGCGAGACCAACATCTCCACCGGGTGGCACGCCATCGAGTTCCTCCTCTGGGGCCAGGACCTGTCGCTCGACGGCCCCGGCAATCGCCCCGTCACCGACTACACCACGGCCGACAACGCCGACCGCCGCGCCGCCTACCTCACGGTGGCGAGCGATCTGCTGCTCGTCCACCTCGCCGATCTGGTGGACGCCTGGGCGCCCGATGCCGACAACTACCGGGCCGAGTTCCTCGCCCTCGAGTCCGACGAGGCCCTGCGCCACATCATCACCGGGATCGGCGAGCTGAGCCGGGGCGAGCTGGCCGGCGAGCGGATGAACGTCGCCTACTCGGAGCGGTCGCAGGAGGACGAGCACTCCTGCTTCAGCGACAACACCGTCGCCGACATCGTCGGCAACGCCCAGGGTGTCGCCAACGTGGTGACCGGGTCCTACCCGGGCACCTCGGGCACCGGCCTGGTCGACCTGGTGGCCGAGGTCGACCAGGACCTGGCCGACCGACTCGTCAGCGAGGTCGAGGCCAGCGTCGACACCGTCGCCGCCATCCCGGCCCCCTTCGACCAGCACCTCGTCGACGGCGTGTCCGACGACGACCCCGGTCGCGTCGCCATCGTCGCCGGCATGGACGCCCTCGAGCTCCAGACCGAGACGATCGTCGAGGTGGCCGAGGCCCTCGGCGTGACGATCAGCATCACCTGAGCAGTACCGTCCCGTCGGTGACCGTCCCGTCCCGAGTCCGCCGACGCAGCTCGTCGCTGCTGCGGATCGTGCTCCCGATCGTGGTGCCGGTCCTGCTGGCCGTCGGACTCGGGGCGTGGTGGTTCGCCGCCACCCGCCCCGAAACGCCACCCGCGGCGCTCGGCGGTGAGACGACCCGCTTCGACGCCTCGCGCAACTCCTTCGGGTTGGCCGCTCCCACGCTCACGAACGCCGAGCGGCGGACCTTCGAGGTCGGCGACAGCTTCTTCACCCAGAACTGGGTGACGGCGCCCGCCTCGACCGACGCCCGCGACGGCCTCGGGCCGACGATGAACGCCCGCTCCTGTTCGTCGTGCCACGTGCTCGACGGTCGCGGCCTGCCGCCGGACCCCTCCGACGACGACACCGAGCTCGGACTGCTGCTACGGCTGTCGATCCCCGGCGCCGATCCCGCCACCGGCGGGCCGCTCCCGGACCCGACCTACGGCGGCCAGCTGCAGGACACGGCGATCAACGGCGTGGAGCCCGAGGGATCGATGGCCGTCGTGTTCGACACGATCGAGGGCAGCTACGGCGACGGCACGCCCTTCGAACTGGTGGCACCGACCTACTCGGTCGACGACCTGGCCTTCGGCGCTGCCCACCCCGACCTGCTCGTCGGCCCCCGACTCGCCCCGGCGGTGTTCGGGGTCGGCCTGCTCGAGGAGATCCCCGAGGCCGACCTGCTCGCCCTCGCCGACCCCGACGACGCCGACGACGACGGCATCTCCGGCCGAGCGAACGAGGTGTGGAGCCCGACCCTGGGGGAGATGGCGATCGGGCGGTTCGGGTGGAAGGCGAACCAGGCGACCGTGCGCGATCAGGTCGCCGACGCCTTCTTCGGCGACATCGGGATCACGTCGTCGCTCCACCCGGACCAGAACTGTCCCGGGCCCCAGCTGGCGTGCGCCGAGGCGATCGACGGCGGCGAACCGGAGCTGACCGACTCCCGGCTCACCAGCGTCACGTTCTACAACCGCACCCTCGCCGTGCCCGGGGCGCGGGTCGACGGCGGCGGCGACGACGCCCTGGCGGCGCAGATCCTCGACGGGTTCGCCCTCTTCGACGAGTTCGGTTGCTCGTCGTGCCACACCCCGACCTTCACCACCGGCGACAGCGACATCCCCGCGCTCGCCGACCAGACGATCCACCCCTACACCGACCTCCTCCTCCACGACATGGGGGACGGCCTGGCCGACGGACGACCCGACCACCTCGCCACCGGCTCGGAGTGGCGGACGCCGCCCCTCTGGGGCCTGGGCCTGATCGACGACGTCAACGCCGGCCGGTTCCTCCTCCACGACGGGCGCGCCCGCACGATCGAGGAGGCGATCCTCTGGCACGGCGGCGAGGGCGAGGCGTCGCGTGAGGCGTTCCGCCTCGCCGACGCCGTCGACCGGGCCGCCCTGCTCGCCTTCCTGGAGTCCCTGTGATCAGCCCTCGCCAGCACGACCACCTCCGACGCCACCGCATCCTCGGTGTCGTCGTCGCCGCCCTCGCGCTCGGCGGCTGTGCGTCGGGCCCCGACCGGGCCGAGGTGCTCGACGACGTCGCCGACGGCGGCGCCCGGCCGGCCTTCGCTGCGTTCGCGGCCGAGGCGACCGGCCTCACGGGGGCCGTCGCGACCGCCTGCGCAACGCCCGACGCCGACCCGACCACACTGGCCGCAGCGATCGAGGCCACGCGGGACGCGTGGTACCGCAGCGAGGCGTTCTGGTTCGGGCCGGTGATGGACGAACGGTCCTGGGCCCGGGTCGACTGGCCGATCGCCGCCGACGAGATCGACGACCTGCTCGCCGCCATCGAGGCGGGGGAACCGATCGACGCCGAGTGGATGGGCACCCGGGTCGGTGCCGACCAGCGCGGCCTCGAGGGGCTGGCCTACGTCGCCGCGCTCGACGACACGGCGCCGTCCCCGGGGTCGGCCCGCTGCACCTACCTCGAGGCGACGGCGGCGGTCGTCGCGGCCGAGGCCGACGCCATCTCGGCGGCCTGGCAGGTCACGCCGACCGACCTGTCAGACGACCCGGAGGGCGCCGTCGACACCCTCGTCGCCGACTCCACCTTCACCCTCGCCGACGTCGCCGACATGCAGCTCGCCGAGGACGTCACGCTCGCGCCCGACGGGGCGGTGCCCCTCGGCGTGGGCGACAGCGCCGACCGCCTCACCGGCCTGGCCGAGCTGTATCGCCTCCTCGCCCCGCTGCTGAGCGACGACCTCGCCGCCCGACTCGACGAGCGCTTCGCCACCGCCCTCGCCGCCCTCGACGCGGCCGCGCTCGACGGCACCGACGCCGGCGCGGCCAGCAGCGCCGCATGGGACGCTCGACGTCAGGCCGCCGCCGACGCGGTGGAGGCCGTGCACCTGCTGATCAGCACCGAGGTCGTGGCCGAGCTCGGGGTGACGATCGGGTTCAGCGATGCCGACGGCGACAGCGGTTGACGCCGCCCCGCTGCGACGGCTGCGGGCGACCACCGGCCTGGTCGTCGCCGTCGCAGCGATCCGGATCCTGGCCAAGGGGTGGGTCACCAGCCTCTACCTCGAGCCCGCGCACCACCTGACCTACGCCGGTCTCGGCTGGGTCCGCCCCCTGCCGAGTGCAGCCCTCCACGGCCTGGTCGTCGGCCTCGCCGTCGCCGGCCTCGTGCTGGCCTCCGGGCGGGCGCGCCGCACCAGCGCCCTCGCGGTGGCGGCCGGGTTCGCCTATCTCGAGGCGCTCGACGCCGCCCTCTACCTCAACCACTACTGGTTCCTGATCCTGCTCGGCCTCTGGTTGGCGGTGCTCCCCGACGGCCGATCGGGAGGCCCGGCCGGACCGGGCACCGTGCCGGGCTGGGCGGTGCTGGCGGCCCGCTTCCAGGTCGGGGTCGTCTACGTGTTCGCCGGCCTGGCGAAGCTCAATCCCGACTGGCTCGCCGGCCGACCCCTCGACCTGTGGCTCACCGACCGGCGGGAGATCTGGCTCGTCGGGCCGCTCCTGGCCGCCCCCTGGTTCGCGGTGGCGGCGGCGTGGCTGGCCGCCGCCTTCGATCTCAGCATCGTCGGCTGGCTCGCCTGGCGGCGGAGTCGCCCCTGGGCCTATGCCGTCCTGGTCGGCTTCCACGTCGTCACCGGACTGCTCTTCCCGATCGGCATGTTCCCCCTCGTCATGTCGGCGTCGGCCCTGGTCTTCTTCGGCGGGCGGGCCGTCGAGGCAACGCCCCCTGCGCCGTCGCCGTCGCCGAGCCCGCGGTGGTCCGAGGTCTCGCACGCGTCCGTGCGAGTCGCCGTCGTCGCCCTGGTCGCGCTCGAGGTCGCGCTCCCGCTCCGCCACCTGGCGATCGGCTCCAACGTGCGCTGGTCCGACGAGGGCGGCTCGCTGGCCTGGCGGGTGATGCTGTCGGAGAAGGTCGGCCGCCTGCGCTTCGTGGTCCGCGACCCGGCGACGGGGGAGGAGTGGGACGTCGACCCGGAGCTGGTCCTCACCGACTGGCAGACGACCCAGGCGGCCATCCGTCCCGATCTGGTCCACGCCACCGCGCTCCTCGTCGCCGACGAGTTCGCCGAGGACCACGGGGTGGTGGAGGTGCGGGCCGAGTCGTGGGTCTCGTGGAACGGGCGCCCACCCGCCCGCCTCGTCGACCCGACGATCGACCTCGCCGCCGCCCCCCGCAACCGATGGGATGCGTCATGGGTCGTTGCGGCGCCCGGTTGAGCCCGCGAGCCCTACCGAAGTGGGCATCGGGGCCGAGGCTGACGGTCGGACCCCGGACGGCGCCGCGCTCGACGAGGAGGATCACATGGCCCAGCTGACCGCAGACATCACGATCACCGAGTCGCACATCGTCGAGGTGATGCGGAGCGGGATGCGCTCGGTCTACCAGCCGATCATCGACCTCGCTCGGATGGAGGTGGCCGGCTACGAGGCCCTGACCCGCTTCGACCATCCGGACGTGAGCTGCGGGCCCGACCGCTGGTTCGCCGCCGCCACGCGGTTCGGCATGGGTGACGCCCTCGACGCAGCGGCCCTGCGCTGCGCCTTCGCCTACCGGCCCTCGCTGCCGCCCGGCCGGTTCCTCACGGTCAACGTCGAACCGTCGTCGCTGACCGCACCCCGGGTCCGGCAACTCCTGCAGAAGCAGAAGAACCTCAACGGCGTCGTCGTCGAGATCACCGAGCACAACTCCTACGACATCGACGAACTCAAACCGGCGCTCGATCAGATCCGGCGCGCCGGCGCCCAGTTGGCGATGGACGACGCCGGGTCCGGCCACTCGGGCCTCCAGCAGATCCTCACGCTGCGGCCCGAGGTGCTCAAACTCGACCGAAGCCTGGTCGAGGGCATCGACCACGACGAGCCGAAGAAGGCGATGGTCGAGATGCTGCGCTCGCTGTCGGCCCGCCTCGGCAGCCGCCTGCTCGCCGAGGGCGTCGAGACCCGCGACGAGGCGATCGAGCTCTGCGACCTGCGGGTCCCGCTGGCCCAGGGCTACTACTTCGCCCGACCGGCCGATCCCTTCGCCGAACTGTCCGACGACCTGGCGTTCTCGCTGCGAGACCAACGCCCGGAGGGCGACGCGCGCACGCTCCACCAGCTGTCCGCGCCCCACGCTGCGCTGCCGGCTCGGAGTCCGGAGCTCGGCGAGCTCCTCGGCGCCACGGGTCGACGGTACGTCGCCCTCATCGACGGCGCCGGACGGCCCGTCGGCCTCGCGGAGCGCGAGGGCGACGACCACCGCCGGGTCGAGGCCGTGATCGTGCCGGCGACCACCAAGCCTGCCGACCTCGCCGCCCGGCTCTCGACCTCGTCGCTGGAGCTCGCTCGGCCGGTGATCGTCACCGACAACGGCGGCCGCTACCTCGGCCTGATGTCGGTGCGACGACTCCTCGCCGCGCTGAGCCAGGACGAGGGCGAGCAGCCCACTCGCGAGGCCTGAACGGCAGCGTTCATGCCCGTTCCGGGGGCAGCGCATTGCCGATCTCCAGAAAATTCAAGGGGTATCCACTCCTCGGGTCGCGATTCCTGCTGTTCTTTGCGGGTCCCAGCCATCAGAGAAACATCAAGGAGTTGTTCACATGGCGACCAAGGCAGAGCTCATCCAGGCTGTGGCTGAGCGCGGCGGATCCGACAAGAAGACGGCCGAGGCCGTCCTCGCAGCGTTCTTCGACTACACCGCCGAGCAGGTCAAGGCCGGCGAGAAGGTGGCGTGGCCGGGCTTCGGCACCTTCTCGATGGGCGAGCGTGGCCCCCGCACCGGCCGCAACCCCCAGACCGGCGAGTCGATCAAGATCAAGAAGAGCCGCTCGCTGAAGCTCTCGACCTCCGCTCCGATGAAGGAGTGGCTGCTCAGCGGCAAGAAGAAGCGCTGAGTCATCCCGTTTCCG
>JBPEXC010000184.1:0-5917 GCA_052032035.1 Acidimicrobiales bacterium
GGCGACAACAAACCCCATACGACCAGAACCCGCCACCAAACCGCCACCCACAGCCCGACCAGGACCCGCCACCCACAGCCCGGCGCTCAACGGTGGGCGGGCGCTGCCGACGGGGAGGGCATGGCTGTGGGCGCCGTCGACTGGCTGCTGGGCGGCAAGCTCGGCGAGCACCTGCGGTTCGCCGCGCCCGTCGCCTCGGCGGTGTTGATGATCGAGGCGATCGGCGTGGGGCTCACCGCGTTCACGGGCTTCGTCGAGCACCAGCGCAACGACTCGCTCGACCAGGCAGAGCTCACCCACATCACCCTGCTCGCCACCCTCGGGCTCGCCGCCGCGCTGACGACCCGGTCGATGGGTGACGAGTTCGGCAAGAGCGCGCCGCGCGACCTGCTCGGGCTGGGCACCGGGATCGGGCAGTTCGGGTTCGCGGGGATGCTCTGCTGGGTCACCTGGGTCGACCCCCTCGACGGGCTGACCAACGTCGTGATGACCGCGATCGCCGTCTGCTGCGTCTTCGCCGGGCTGTCGACCCTGGCCAAGGTGCACGCCGAGACCGCGACCACGTCGACAGCGGAGGCCTGAGCCGGCACCGAGATGCAGGGCGAGCAGCGCGGTGACACCGCGCCACCACGAGCCCTCCCACATTGCCCGGCAACCCTGCGGCGACCTATGTTGTGCGGCCGTGCGCAGCGCCAAGGACTTCTTCAAGCCTCTCGCCGTCGGGGCCCCCGCCCCGGTTACCGAGATCCCTGTTCGCCCCTCGCGGATGATCCACTTCTTCCCGCCGTCGAACGCCAAGATGCGGGGCAAGGTGCCCGACATCGCCCCGACGGTCGACGTGATCCTCGCCAACCTCGAGGACGGCGTCCCCGCCGACCAGAAGGAGGAGGCCCGCGCCGGCCTGATCGAGGTCGGCAAGACCGTCGACTTCGGCACCACCCAGTTCTGGACTCGGGTCAACTCGCTCGACTCGCCGTGGGGGCTCGACGACCTGGTCGCTGCGGTGACCGAGATCGGCGACAAGCTCGACGTGATCATGATCCCCAAGGTCGAGGGTCCCGAGGACATCCACTACGTCGACCGCCTCCTCGCCCAGCTCGAGGCCAAGGCCGGCCTGGAGCGACCGATCCTGGTGCACGCCATCCTCGAGACCGCCCGCGGCGTGGCCAACGTCGAGGAGATCTGCGGCGCCTCGCCCCGCATGCAGGGCCTCTCCCTCGGCCCGGCCGACCTCGCTGCCAACCGCCGCATGAAGACCACCCGCGTGGGCGGCGGCCACCCCGGCTACCTGGTGCGCCAGGACCCCGACGCCGAGGCCCCCGACGCCGAGCGCACCACCTACCAGCAGGACCTGTGGCACTACACGATCGCCCGCATGGTCGACGCCTGCGTGATGCACGGCATCCTCCCGTACTACGGCCCCTTCGGCGACATCAAGGACACCACCGCGTGTGAGGACCAGTTCCGCAACGCCTACCTCCTCGGCTGCGTCGGCGCCTGGAGCCTGCACCCCGTCCAGATCGACATCGCCAAGAAGGTGTTCTCACCCGACCCGGCCGACGTCGCCCACGCCCAGCGGGTGATCGAGGCGATGGGCGACGGCACCGGCGCCATCATGCTCGACGGAAAGATGGAGGACGACGCGTCGGTGAAGCAGTGTCGTGTCGTCTACGAGCTCGCCAAGTTCCTGGCCGCCGACGACCCGGCGCTCGCCACCGCCTACGGCTTCTGACCGCCTACGGCTTCTGAGGAGATGACGAGATGAGCACGATGAAGGTTCGCCGTTCCGTTCTGTACATGCCGGCCGCCAACGCCCGAGCGCTGGAGAAGGCAAAGGACATCGATGCCGACGCCCTGATCTTCGACCTCGAGGACGCCGTCGCCCCCGACGCCAAGGAGACCGCACGGGCCCAGGCCGTCGCCGCCGCCGGCTCGGGCGACTACGGCCATCGGGAGATCACGATCCGCTGCAACGGCCTCGACACCCCGTGGGGCGCCGACGACGTGGCGGCCGCCGCCACCTCGGGTGCCGCCGCCGTGGTGATCCCCAAGGTCGGCTCGGTCGCCTACCTCGACGAGATCTCGGCCGCCCTCGACGCCGCCGGCGCTCCGGCCGAGATGACGATCTGGGCGATGATCGAGACCCCGACGGCGGTGCTCGACGTGCGACAGATCGCCGCCCACCCCCGGGTCGAGGTGCTGGTGATGGGCACCAACGACCTCTACCGGGAGCTGCAGGCCGTGATGGTCGCCGACCGCCACCCGGTCCTCCCCCACCTCGCCACCGCCCTGCTGGCGGCCCGCGAGGCCGGGGTGATGATCCTCGACGGCGTCTACAACGACGTGAAGAACCCCGAGGGGTTCGCCGCTGAGGCCACCGTCGGGTTCGAGATGGGCTTCGACGGCAAGACCCTGATCCACCCCACCCAGGTGGCGCCGACCAACGACACGTGGGCCCCCTCCGAGGACGAGGTGGCCCACGCCGGCAAGGTGATCGAAGCCTTCGACGCCGCCCAGGCCGAGGGCAAGGGCGTCGTCACGGTCGACGGCCGGATGATCGAGAACCTGCACGTGGCGATGGCACAGCGCACGCTGGCCATCGCCGCCGCGATCGCTCGCTGACGCAGACCCGGCCGGCGACGCCGTCACCGGCCGGGTCGGTTCGGCGAGCTCGGGCCTAGGAGAGCTGACGGCGGGCGACGCCGTCGGCCACGGCGGCCTCGGCCACCGCACGGGCGACCGCCACCGGCACGTCGCGGTCGAAGACCGACGGCACGATGAAGCCCGGGTCGAGCGCGTCGGCCGACACCGCTTCGGCGATCGCGTGGGCGGCGGCGAGCTTCATGCCCTCGGTGATGTCACTGGCGGCCACGTCGAGGGCGCCCCGGAAGATGCCGGGAAACGCCAGCACGTTGTTGATCTGGTTGGGATAGTCGCTGCGGCCGGTCGCCATCACCGCGACCAAGCCGTCGACCTCCTCGGGCCGGATCTCGGGATCCGGGTTGGCCATGGCGAACACGACCGGATCCGATGCCATCGCCTTGACGTCGTCGACCGACAACACCCCGGGGGCGCTCACGCCGATGAACACGTCGGCACCGGCGATCACGTCCGACAGCGAACCCTGGAGCCCGCGGGGGTTGGTGTTCTCGGCGAACCATGTCTTCGACGCGTTGAGGTTGTCGCGTCCCACGTAGATGGCGCCCTTGGAGTCGACCCCGACGATGTCGGTGGTGCCCTTGTCGAGCAGCATCTTCGAGATGGCGACGCCCGCGGCCCCGACGCCGGAGACGACGACGGTGATGTCGGCGAACGACTTGTGGACCAGCTTCAGGGCGTTCTCGAGCCCGGCGATCGTCACCACCGCAGTGCCGTGCTGGTCGTCGTGGAACACCGGGATGTCGAGCCGCTCCTTCAGCTCGGCCTCGATCTCGAACGCGCCCGGCGCGGCGATGTCCTCGAGATTGATGCCGCCGAAGGTCGGGGCGAGCCGGATGACGGTCTCGATCAGTTCCTCGGGGGTGTCGACGTCGAGGCAGATCGGGAAGCCGTCGACCCCGCCGAACTCCTTGAACAGCAGCGCCTTGCCCTCCATCACGGGCATGGCGGCCTTGGGCCCGATGTCGCCGAGGCCGAGCACGGCCGTCCCGTCCGACACGATGGCGACGGTGTTCTTGCGGATCGTGAGGTCGTTGGCGAGCCCCTCGTCGGCGGCGATGGCGTTGCAGACCCGTGCGACACCGGGGGTGTAGGCCATCGACAGGTCGTCGCGGTCGCCGACGGGCATCAGCGGCAGCACCTCGATCTTGCCGCCCTCGTGCATGCGGAAGGTGCGGTCCCACCAGTCGATCAGCGTCACCCCGGCGACGCCCTCGACGGCGTCGACGACCTGCTGCTGATGGTCGGCGTCGGCACAGTTCACGACCATGACCCGCTCCAGGGTCGGGCCCTTGGCCACGAAGCCGTCGACGGCGAAGATGTTGCCGCCGGCCTCGCCGATGGCGGTGGTCAGCCGGCCGAGGACGCCCGGGCTGTTGTCGAGGCTCACCTGGATCGAGATCGAGTACTGCGTGGAGGGGGATGCTGTCGGCATCGGCACACACTAACGACGTTGCCCTCCGGCGAACGAAGTGAGCGCCGAGGCGATCCTCGCCCCGTCTGATCGATCTTGATCAGTGGGCCATGCCACGGATTGACCGATCGAATCGTTCCAGAGGATTCGTTGTCGAAGCACCTTCCATACTGCGGCCAACGAGGGGGACGACGGCGCAAAGGAGGGAGAACGAGTGGGCGATCGTGGGCGACGACCTCCCCTCGACAGCGGAACCGCCCACCGGCCGACCGATCGAGGTGGCGGTGGCCCGCTGCTCGGCGGTCAGGTGCTCCTGCTCGAACCCGACGACCTCGTGGCGCGCCGGGTCACTCGCCGCCTCGGCGCGGCCGACGGTCTCGGACTCTCGTTCGTGCGCTGCCGGAGCGTCGAGTTGTGCCTCCCGCTGGCGGCCACCACGGCGGCCGCCGTCTGCGTGGCCGACGTGTCGGCCGACCGCCCGATCCGAGCGATCGAGACGATCGAGTCGCTGAGCGCTGCCCTCTCCGTCCCGCTGGTGGCGATCGTGCGGAGCGACGGCCCGCGCCCGGTGGTGGCGGTGCGGTCGGGCGCCGACGAGGTGGTGGTCGCCGACGACGACGGCCCCGACCTCGACGCCCTCCACCACGCCGTGGCCATGGCGATGGCGCGATCGCACCGATCGGCCCGCCCTGGTGCAGCGGCGCGGGTCGGCTCCCCGGGTGCCGATGTGCCGTCGCCGGCAGCGGGGGGTCCCTTCGACGACTTCGCCCGCATGCTCGCCCACGACCTGCGGGCGCCGGTTCGCACCGCCCGCCGGCACCTGCGCGACGCCCGACGCAGCGGCCCTCCCGGTGACGCCGGGGCCGACGACGCCGGGCCGTCGCCCATCGATCGCGCCGAACGGGCGCTGGTCCACCTCGACGAGCTGATCGTCTCGGTGCTCGACTTCGCCACGATCGGGGCGGTCGACCTCGACCTCGAACCGATCGAGCTGGCCGGGGTGGCCGAGGACGCCGTCGAGGCCCTCGCCGCCGACCTGGCGGCCAACGGCGGCACCGTCGTCGTCGACGTCGATCCCTCGATCACCGTGCTCGCCCAGGGTCCGCAACTCGCTCGGCTGTTCCTCAACCTCATCGGCAACGCGATCCGCCACGCCCAACGGGGCTCGGGCCTCGTGATCGCCATCTCGGCGACGACGGCGCCGGGGCTGACGACGATCCGGGTCGCCGACAACGGGGTCGGGATCCCCGCCGAGGAGGCCGAGCTGGTCTTCACGCCCCTCTACCGGGCGGACGCCGGCCCATCGACCGCCACGTCGGCTCCGGGCGGCGCCGGTGGTGCGGCGTCGGGCGGACTCGATCGACGGGGCCTGGGACTCGGCCTCGCCCTGTGCGCTCGCATCGTGGCCAACGCCGGCGGCGTGATCCGATGCGTGCCCGGCTACGGGCCGGGCGCCACCTTCGAGGTGACGCTGCTCTCACCGCTCGACGGCGGACGGAGCTGAGCGGTTCAGGCCAGGTGGCCGCAGCCCTGGCAGGGCACCGGGCCGAAGTGGGTGGTGTGGGCGGTGTAGCCGCGACCGTCGTGGTAGCGGAGGCGGTGGGCGCCCTCGGGGTCCGGATGCCAGCCGGCGGCGGTTCGCTGCAGGACCGGGGCGGCGCTGATGTCGGCGGTGCGGGTGGGGACTCGTGCGGTCATGACCCCCAGCATTGACGACTCGACGCGTTCGCAAACCGGGGATTTCCCCCGATCTGGTCGCCGGCGCTCGGGGACGGCCCGGGTGCGGCGCCTCACATCCGGTCGAGGAGCTGACGCTTCTTCTGTTCGAACTCGTCGTCGCTGACG
>JBPEXC010000185.1:0-7161 GCA_052032035.1 Acidimicrobiales bacterium
GGATCGGCAGCACCCCAATGGCGTTCGGTATCGAGGGCCAACGCCGAACCGCCCTCCTGGAAAAGAGGAGACAGCGGCAGGTACGTGGGGGTTCCAGCTTCGTCGACCCACAGCGAGTCGACCGATGGCGGCGAGTCCCACAACAGTGCGGTGGTCGTGTCGTCGAGCTTGACCGCCCAGCACCAGCCTTCGACGCCGACCGCGACCGTCATCGGGTCGCTGGCAGCGGTGCCGGTGTCGTAGCTCGCCCGGAGTTCGTAGACGCCGCCGGTGGGGGTGGTGTCTGTGAAGGTCTCGGCCCCCGGTGCGACGGCGCCGATCACGGTGCCGTCGCGAATGATGTCGACACCGGTGAGCCCGGCGGCGTCGAAGGGGTCCAACCAGGTCAGCTCAACGCTGGACGAACCGTCGCTCGTGGCGAAGAGTCCATAGGGTGCGACCAGGTCGGCGGGCGGTTCTGCGGTCGAGGTCTCACACGTAGCGTCGGCGACTTCGCTGTCGCAGGTGTCATCGCCGTCGCCGCCGCTGGAGCGGTCGGTGTCACCTCCGCCCCCGACCAGGTCATCGTCGCCAGGTCCGCCACGGAGTCGGTCATTGCCGCCGTCACCGAAGAGGGTGTCGTTGTCCTCGTTGCCGAACAGGCGGTCGCGGCCAGCGCCGCCGTGGAGCTGGTCGTCACCCGTGCCGCCTCGGAGCTCGTCCTGGCCGCCGCCGCCCCACAGTTCGTCGGCGCCGCCACGGCCACGCAAGACGTCTGCTCCGGCATCTCCGAACACGACATCGTCGCCGCCGTCGCCCTCGAGGTCGTCGTCCTCGGCACCGCCCGAGATCGTGTCGTTGCCGGTGCTGCCGGAGATCACATCGAGGCCGCGGCCGCCGAACAACACATCGTCGTCTGCACCGCCGCGGATCACGTCGTCTCCGGCCTGACCGTTGATTCGGTCGGCACCGGCTCGTCCATCGATGTCGTCGTTGCCGGGGCCACCGCAGATCAGGTCGTTGCCCGCACCGCCGAGAATGGTGTCGTCGCCGTCGCCGCCGAGGATCACATCGTTGCCGCCGCGGCCGTCGATCTCGTCGTTGCCGCCGAGCCCGACGATCACGTCATCGCCGGGCGTCCCCACCAATAGGTCGTCACCTGCAGTACCCCGGATCGTGGCGCCAGAATTTGCGCACGTCGGCTTCAGCTCGGCGTGGTCGGGCTCGACCGGCTCCACTGGGATCTCGGGAACCTGGCCCGCCACCAAGTCGCCACCGGGCGCGACGCCAAGAGCCAGCGTGGTCAACACCGACCACGCGACAAACAACACACCGAACCGCCGCATCAACAACTCCTACCGCTCGCCTGCGACGAGCACCGTAGGAAGCCAGACGACTAAACGCAACCCAACGTCTGCATCAATTGAGCCGGCCGCTAGGGCCGCTTCCAAGCGATCGTGGTCGGAGCCAGCACCTGCCAGTTCCTTTCGTCTACTGACTTCTATCGACTTCGATTCGTCTACTGACTTCGATCGAGATCCCGCTGGCGACGCTCAGTCCCACATGCGGGACTGAGCGTCACGAGGTCCGGCGTCAGTCACCGGCGAGGAGCGCCTCGAGGGCGCGGGCCGCGTCGGCGACGGTGGCGCCGTAGCGGGCGCCCGGGTCGTCGGTCAGCCGCTCGATCGGGCCCGACACCGAGATCGCGGCCACGACCGAACCGTCGGGCGACCGCACCGGGGCGCTCACCGAGGCCACGCCCAGTTCGCGCTCGCCGACCGAGGCCACCCACGACCCGTCGGCGACACCGCTCGCCGGCTCCCCGGTGAGCGCGGCGCCGCCCGAACCCTTGTCGATCGGCAGGCGCGCCCCGAGCGGCACGATCGTGCGCAGGCCGTGGGGTGACTCGACCGACGCCACGCAGAGCCGCTCGTGGCCGTCGGCGACGAAGAGCTGGGCGCTCTCGCCCGTGTCGTCCCGCAGCCGCTCGACCACCGGCCGAGCCGCGTCGGCGAGTGCGGCCGGCCCGAGGGCCCGCTGCCCGAGCGCCCAGAGGTGGAACCCGAGGCCCCAGGCACCGGCGTCGTCACGACGGAGCAAACCGTGCACCTCGAGGGCGGTGGCCAGACGGTGGGCGGTGGCTCGGTTGAGCCCGCTCGCCTCCACGATCAGGGCGAGCGTCGTCGCGCCACCTCCGACCGCGTCGAGCACGGCGAGGGACTTGTCGATGACTCCGACACTGCTTACCCTGGTGACCACGGGGTGATCCTATCGTCTCACCATTCGAGATCGTGTCGGATTTCCTCGTCGCTTGCACCACTCCAGCCCTGAGAACGACTGCGGGAGCAGCCCATGAGCACCCCCAAGACCCTGGCCGAGAAGCTGTGGGAACGACATCTGGTCGCCGCCGGCAACGACGGTGAGCCCGACCTCCTCTACATCGACCTCCACCTCGTCCACGAGGTCACCTCGCCCCAGGCCTTCGACGGCCTGCGGATCAACGGCCGCACCGTGCGCCGTCCCGACCTCACCGTCGCCACCGAGGACCACAACGTCCCCACCGAGAACATCGACCAGCCGATCGAGGACCCGATCAGCGCCAAGCAGGTCGACACGCTGCGGGCCAACGCCGCCGAGTTCGGCATCACCAACCACCCGATGGGATCGCCCGGCCAGGGCATCGTCCACGTGATCGGCCCGGAGCAGGGTCTCACCCAGCCCGGCATGACCGTCGTGTGCGGCGACTCCCACACCGCCACCCACGGGGCCTTCGGCGCCCTGGCGTTCGGCATCGGCACCTCCGAGGTCGAGCACGTCCTCGCCACCCAGACCCTCCCCCAGGTGCGGCCCAAGACGATGGCGATCACCGTCGACGGCGAGCTGCCCGAGGGGTCGACGGCCAAGGACCTGATCCTCGCCGTCATCGGCCGGATCGGCACCGGCGGCGGCATCGGCCACGTGATCGAGTACCGGGGCGAGGCCATCCGCAACCTCTCGATGGAGGGCCGGATGACCGTGTGCAACATGTCGATCGAGGCCGGCGCCAAGGCCGGCATGATCGCCCCCGACCAGACGACCTTCGACTACCTCGAGGGGCGCGACGGCGTGCCGAAGGGCGACGCCTGGGAGGCTGCGGTCGCCGACTGGAAGACCCTGCCCACCGACGAGGGCGCCACCTTCGACGTCGAGGTCGTGATGGACGCGGCGGAGATCACCCCGCAGGTCTCGTGGGGCACCAACCCCGGCCAGGTCGCCCCGATCTCGGGTGCGGTGCCGGACCCGGCGTCGTTCGCCGATGCCAGCGAGGCCGACGCCGCCCGCCGGGCACTCGAGTACATGGACTTCCAGCCCGGCACGCCGTTCTCGGAGATCCCGGTCGACACCGTGTTCATCGGGTCGTGCACCAACTCACGCATCGAGGATTTGCGGGCCGCCGCCGCGGTGGCCAAGGACCGCACCGTCGCGGAGGGCATCCGCACCCTGGTCGTCCCCGGCTCGCATCGGGTCAAGGCCCAGGCCGAGGCCGAGGGCCTGCCCGAGATCTTCACCGCCGCCGGCTTCGACTGGCGTGAACCCGGCTGCTCGATGTGCCTGGCGATGAACCCCGACAAGCTCGCCCCGGGCGAGCGGTCGGCGTCGACGTCGAACCGCAACTTCGAGGGTCGGCAGGGCCGAGGCGGGCGCACCCACCTCGTGTCGCCCGAGGTGGCCGCCGCCACCGCGATCGCCGGCCACTTCGCCACCCCCGCAGACCTTGCGGCCCTCCCGACCGACGCAGCCTGAGGAGCGCGATCATGGAAGCTGTTCACATCGTCACCGGCACCGCCGTGCCCCTCGACCGTTCCGACGTCGACACCGATCAGATCATCCCGTCCGACTGGCTCAAGCAGGTCGAGCGCACCGGCTTCGAGAAGGGCCTCTTCTCCGAGTGGCGCGACGAGCCGAGCTTCGTCCTCAACGACGAGCGCTTCAGCGGGGCGTCGATCCTGATCGCCGGCCCCAACTTCGGCGTGGGCTCGAGCCGTGAGCACGCCGTGTGGGCCATCCAGCAGTACGGGTTCGCCGCGGTGATCACGTCGCGCTTCGGCGACATCTTCCGCAACAACTCGACCAAGAACGGCCTCGTGCCGGTCGTGTTGTCGAGCGAGGGCGTGCGGACGCTGATGGACGCCGTCGACGCGGATGCCACCCTCGAGATCACGATCGACGTCGAGCGTCGCACCGTCGAGGCCCCGGCCATCGGGTTCTCCGAGGGCTTCCCCCTCGACGACGCCACGCAGGAGCGATTCCTGAAGGGCCTCGACGACATCGGCCTCACCCTGGCCAAGGGCGACGCCATCGACGCCTTCGAGGCCAAGCGCCCCGCCTACTGGAGCTGACCCCACCCCTGCCGCCCCATTCCGTCCCCTTGTGTCGGTGCTTTGGGTTGGGGCATTGGGTGGCTCACCCGGCCCCACAGCCCCTCCCAGCGACCCAATCCCACGCAGTCTCACCGCTGCCGGGGATTGGGTCGCTTTCGTGTCGCCCCACGCCCTCTCACTGGCCCAATCCCGCAAACGCCCACGGCCTCCGGCATTGGGTGGCCCACACGCCCTCACACTGACCCAATCCCGCAAACGCCCGCGGGCTCCAACATTGGGTGGCTCACACGGCCCCACACGCCCTCTCAGCGACCCAATCCCACGCAGTCTCACCGCTGCCGGGGATTGGGTCGCTCTCGTGTCGCCCCACGCCCTCTCACTGACCCAATCCCCCGAAGGCCAGCGGGCAGGCATGGGGGCGGGCATTACAGGAACGTGACAGATCCTGGGGCGGGAACCAGTCGGTGCCGACGGGACGTCTGAACCACCATGATCAGCTCACCCCGCCCTCGATTCCGCGGCGTTGCCGCCGCGGCCGCCGCACTGGCCATGCTGGCCGGTGCCTGCACATCCGACAGCGATCCGCTGTCGTCCGAGGGCGACCCCGTCGACCTCGGCGGCGACGACATCGTGCTCACCTCCGCCGCGCTGTCGACCGCCGACAGCTGCGACGAACTCCTCGACCTCCTGGTCGCCGAGGGCGTCGAGCGGGTCGGCCCCTACGGCTTCGGCCAGGGCGGCTACTGGGGTGTCGAGGAGACGATGGAGGACGAGGCCTTCGCCGAGGCGAGCGACAGCGATGCCGGGGCCGCCGACGCGGCGACGGCCGAGAGCAGCGCCGCCGGCGGCGACGGCGAGTTCTCCGGCACCAACAACCAGGAGGTCGGGGTCGACGAGCCCGACATCGTCAAGACCGACGGCGAGCGCCTCGTCGTCGCCAACGGCAACACCCTCCGGGTGATCGACGTCGCCACCGACGAGCTGACCCGCACGATCGACCTCGGCGACGACACCTGGGTCGAGCGGTTCTTCCTCTCGGGCGACTCGGCGATCGTGATGACCAGCAGCTGGACCGAGCAGCCCCTGGCGGCGTCGACGGCCGACGCCATCTCGCTCCCCTACGGCCTGAGCGTCGCCCGCCTCACCGAGGTCGACCTCGACACCGGCGAGACCCTGGGTTCGGTCGAGTTCGAGGGCTGGATCCTGTCGGCTCGCGACACCGACGGCACCATCCGGGTGGCCGTGTCGACCGACCTCAGCCAGCGGTTCCCCTTCCTCTACCCCTCCAACCAGGGCGCCGAGGAGTCGGCCGAGGAGGCCAACAAGGACCTGCTGCGGGAGTCGACCATCGAGCAGTGGCTCCCCACCTACCGCCTCCTCGACGGTGACGGCGACGTCGTCAGCGACGGCCTCGCCGTCCCCTGCGACGCCTTCCACCTGCCCCAGGAGTTCTCCGGCCTCGGCGCCGTGACCGTCGTGACCCTCGACGCCGGCGACGACGGCCTCGAGATCACCGACCGCCTCGCCGTGCTGTCGAACGGCCAGACCGTCTACGCCTCGACCGACCGCCTGACGATCGCCACCCAGTCCTACCCCGTCTTCGACTGGCGGACCGGCGAGGTCGTCGACGGCGAGGACGACGAGGTGTCGGTGAAGCTCCACAACTTCGACACCACCGTCGCCGGCGCCACCGACTACGTCGCCTCGGGCGCCGTCGCCGGCCACCTGCTCAGCCAGTACTCGCTGTCGGAGTACGACGGCTACCTACGGGTCGCCACCACCGAGGGCAGCCAGTGGTGGGGCAGCGACGAGGACTCCGAGAGTTCGGTCACCGTGCTCGACGAGGTCGATGGCGCCCTGGTGCCGGTCGGCCAGGTCGGCGGGCTCGGCAAGGGTGAACGCATCTTCGCCGTCCGCTTCCTGGGCGACGTCGGCTACGTCGTCACCTTCGAGCAGATCGACCCGCTCTACACGATCGATCTGTCGGAGCCGACCGCCCCGACCGTGCTCGGCGAGCTGAAGATCCCGGGCTTCTCCACCTACCTGCATCCCCTCGGCGACGGGCTCCTGCTCGGCGTCGGCCAGGACGCCACCGACGAGGGCCGCACCACCGGCGCCCAGGTGTCGAGCTTCGACGTCAGCGACCTGACCAACCCGCTCCGGGTCGATCAGCGCATGCTGAGCTCCCAGCTCCCCGAGGGGACCGAGGGCAGCTCCTACTCGACGGTCGAGTGGGATCCGCTGGCCTTCACCTGGTGGGCACCCACCCGCACCGCCTTCGTGCCGGTGAGCTGGTGGGGCTGGGACGACGACACCGGCACCGACCTCTCGGGCGCCGACGTGGTGGCCCTGCAGGTCGCCGCCGACGGCACCATCAGCGAGCTCGGCCGCCTCGAGCAGGCCGCCACCGAACAGTGCGAGACCTGGTACGAGGAGGAGTACATCCTCGAGGAGGACGGCGAGCTGCTCGAAGACGATGCCGACGACGCTGATGACGCCGACACCGACACCGACGACGCCGGCGACGCCGAGGCCGGGTTCGCCGGGGAGGCCGAGACCGCCCCGCCGGCCGAGGAGGAGCCGGTGGCCACGACGGTGCCCGTCGAGGAGTACTGCTGGACCTGGCAGCCCGAGATCCGCCGCACCGTGATCGTCGGCGACGCCGTCTACACCGTCTCCGAGCGGGGTGTGGGCATCCACGACCTCGACGGCTTCGCCGACCGGGCCTTCATCTCATTCGAGGAGTGAGCGTTCGAGCAGTGAGCCGTCAACGCCTGAGCACGCTGCTCAGGCGGTGAACGCAGCCGACACGGCCCCCGTC
>JBPEXC010000186.1:0-13508 GCA_052032035.1 Acidimicrobiales bacterium
ATCAGGTCGAGGAATTGCAGGCCGCGGCTGGTGTATTTCTTGGCGATGGAGATCACCAGACGCAGGTTGGCCTCCACCATGTCTTTCTTGGCGCGGTTGGCTTTGGCTTCGCCGACGGAGACAGCGGTGCTGATTGTCTTCAGCTCCTTGATGCTGATTCCAACCTCTTGCTCCACTTCGGCAAGGCGACGGTTGGCGCGCTGAATCTCGACCGTGTGTGCCTTGAGGGCTTCGGCCCATGGCTGACGGCGTCGGGTTTGACGGACCACCCACTCGGTATCGGTTTCGGCGTCGACGAAGGTTTCAAGAAACTCCTTCCGGGGCATTTTTGCTTCCCGAACGGCGCATCTTTGAATGATTTTCTCCTGCTCGCGCACCCGGTCGACCACCTCGCGCAGCAGCACGGCGAGGGGACGGTCCTTCGTGACCGACGCCCGGAGCTCGACGAGGGTGTCGCGGAGTTCGGAGATGGCGCCCTGGGTGTCCTCGTAGAGCTGCTTGAGGTCCATCGACGGTTCGGCCTGCTCGGCGTTGATGCGCTCGAGCTCGAGCCCGATGTAGGTGAGCCACTGGCCGAGCCGGTCGTGGAGGTCGCGGGCGATCCGGTTGCGCTCCTCGGCGGCCGAGATCGAACGCAGGCGGGCGAACGAGCGGGCGTTGGCGACGGTGAGGGCGAGCACCTCGGCCATGCCGCCCAACAGTTCGGCGTCCTGGGCGCTGTAGGGGTCGCCGTTGCGCTCGACCGCCACCAGGCCGATGTCGCGCCCCTCGACGACGAGGCGGGCGTAGATGCCCGACCCGGTGCGCCCACACGAGGGCACGAGGTCGTCGATCAGGAGCACCCGCCCGTTGGTCATCGCGTGGCCGAGTGGGGCGGGGAGGAGTTCGTTGCGGAAGGTCGGGGGCAGGTCGAACCGCTGCTGGAACTGCGGCGCCCACGTCCCGTCCTCCTTCGTCAGCATCACCATGCGGTCGGGCTGGAACGACTCGCGCAGCTGGTCGCGGCTGGTGCGCAGCACCTCCTCGAGGTCGAGCGACGACGGCAGGGTGCGGGTGATGTCGTTGAGGACGGCGAGGAGCTGGTTGGTCTCGGCCAGGTGGCCCATCCGTTCGGCCTCGGCCTGGCGTCGCAGTTCGAGGTGGAGCAGGCGGTCCTGGGCGACGCCGGGCAGGATCGCGGCGAGGCCAAGGGCGATCACGCCGAGGGGGGTGGGCAGCTCGAAGCCGCCCTCGGCGAGCGAGCCGATGCCGAACGTGGCGACCAGGCCGAGGGTGGCGGCCCACATGCCGGTGTTGAGGCCCCAGCCGAACGCGACGACGGCGACGGCGACGAGGACGCAACCGACGAACGGGCTGGCCAGGCCGCCGCTGGCGGCGCCGGCGGCGGCGAGGACCGCCACGTCGGTGAGGGCGAGGCTGCGCTGGAAGATGTCGCGGTCGCCGAGGCGGATCGGTCGGATCGTGCGCCAGGTCGCCATGAAGATGGCGACGGTGAGGGTGAGGACCACGGCGACGTCGCCGTCCGCGGCCCGCCCGGCCGACCACATCACCCCGACGACGATGGCGCCCCAGCGCAACGTCGGGAGGACCGCCGACAGCGACGACGCGACCGCCGGTCCGAGGTCGAGCGACTGGGTGGTGGCGTCGATCCGCCCCTGACGCAGGGCGCGCAAGGCGAGCATCACCTCGGATGCCGAACTCTTCGCAGGCTCGGCCCGATCAGCGGGTCGCTCGCGGCTCCCTGACACAGGTTCACTCATCGGCAGTTCTCGGCGGGCTTCAACTCTCCTGCGTCAGATGGGTGGCGAGGGCGGGTCGGGTCGCCACCCGATGCGGGAGTCCGACGGCGGGTCAGTTCGACCTGGCGGCAACGTAGTGCGCCAGCTCGACCAGGGTCTGTCGGACGTGTGGAGGAAAGGGTAGATCAGCGGCACGACCGGTCGCGTGCCGGACGAGTTCGTCGATGCGACGTTCGATCTCGGCGATCGCGCCGGTGGCGTGCAGCACCTCGAGCAACCGGGTGATGTCGGCGTCGTCGAGGTCGGGTCGGCCGATCGTCGCCAGCACCTCCCGTTGGGTGTCGTCGGCGGCGGCGGAGGCCACCGCCACCAGCTCCGTCGGCTTGCCGTCGCGCAGGTCGTGGCCGACCGGCTTGCCGACCCGGGCGGCGTCGCCGAGCACCCCGAGCAGGTCGTCACGCAGCTGGAACGCCTGCCCGACGGGTCGGCCGAAGCCGTCGAGCGCGTCGAGGAGTTCGGGGTCGGTGTCGTCGACCACCAACGCGGCGCCGAACTGCAGCGGCCGCACGATCGTGTAGAGGGCCGACTTGAACGTGGCGACCCGCTGGGCGACGGCTCGGTCGAACTCCCCGGCCGCGGCGGTCCGCATGTCGAGGTACTGGCCCAGGTTGAGCTCGATCCGCAGTTCGTCCCAGAGCCGGCGGGCGGCGGGCGGGGTGGGGCCGACGAGGCGGTCGGCGTAGACGTGGCTCAGATCGCCGAGCAGGATCGCCACCCCCTCGCCGTAGCGGCGGGGCTCGCCCCGCCAGCCCTCGGCCACCAGACGTTCCGCCTGACGGGTGTGGATCGTCGGTTCGCTCCGCCGTGTGGCGGCGTCGTCCATGATGTCGTCGTGGATCAGCGCGAAGGTCTGCAACAGCTCGAACGCCGTCCCGGCGTCGATCACGAGGGCGGGATCGGCGTCGGTCGCAGCGCCGGTGGGCTCACGCCCCTCGAGGGCGCCGCGCCACGACCAGTAGCAGAACGCCGCCCGGAGCCGCTTGCCGCCGGTCGACATGCGCCGCAGCTCGTCGGTCGCCTCGGCCAACCGGGGGTCGACCGTGCGCCAACGGGCCTCCTCGTCGTCGAACAGGCGCCGCAGGCGGTCGTCGACGGCGTCGGCCACCTCCTTGATCGCCGTCGGCGGTCCGGGCACGGGGGCAGCCGCAGCAGCGGTCGGGCCGGTCACGCCGGGTCCTGGGGGTCGACGAGTTGGTCGACGACCGCCTCGACCTCGGTCTGGACCTCGCGAAGCCGGGCCCGACAGTGCCGGATCAGCTCGGACGCCCGGCCGACCTGGCGGCCGAGCTCGTCGACGTCGACGTCGGCCGACTCGATCGACGCCACGATCGCCTCGAGCTCGTCGGCCGCCGCGGCGTAGGCGAGCGGCTGGCCGTCATCGTCGAGGAGGACGTCGGTGGTGGGTGCGGGGGCGGCGTCAGGCATCGGCAGGATCCTGGTCGCCGATGGGGGCATCGGCGACGGTGTCGGGTGGGGCGTCGACCACGGCGTGCAGGTCGCCGTCGGCCAGGGTGGCTCGCAGGGTGTCGCCCGCCGTCACGTCGGCGGGGCTCCGCACCAGCGTGCCCTCCGCGGTGTGGAGCACGGCGAACCCGCGGGCGAGGATCCGCTGCGGGTCGGCGGCGTCGGTCACCGCCCGGGCCACCGTGAGCCGGTGGGTCTCGGCGTCGAACCGGCGGCGGGAGGCGGCGGCGAGGCGGCCGCCGAGGGTGTCGACGCGGTGGGACGCGCCGAGGAGGCGCCGTTCGGTGCGCTGGCCGAGCTGGCGTTCGGCGCGGCCGAGGGCGGCGTCGGCCTGCTGGAGACGGTGGTGGGTGGCTCGCTCGATCCGCTCAGCGTAGGCATCGACCACGACGCTGAATCGGCGGACCTCCTCGACGAGGAGCCGGGCACAGGCCGTCGGCGTCTTCACCGACCGGGCCGCCACCTCGTCGACCACCGACCGATCGATCTCGTGGCCGATGCCGACCACGACGGGGATCGGGCTGCGAGCCACCGCGAACGCCACCCGGCGGTGGTCGAAGGCGACGAGGTCGGTGCGGGCGCCGCCCCCGCGCACCACCGCGATCACGTCGTGACGGGCCCGCCCGGCGTCGTCGGGGGTGCCGGCCGCCGCGATGGCGGCGGCGAGGTCGTCGACGGCGTCGTCGCCCTGGACCCGGCTGTCGTAGTGGGTCAGCTCGAAATCGATGCCGCTGGCGCGCAGCTCGGTGACGAAGTCGGCCTCGGCGGCCGAGCCGGCGCTGGTGATGAGGGCGACCCGCAGCGGCACGAGGGGAAACGGCACGCCCCGGTTGGCGTCGAGCAGGCCGGCGGCGCCGAGTTCGGCCAGCAGCTCGGCCTTGGCCTGCTCGAGCTTGCCGAGGGTGAACGCCGGGTCGATGAGGCTCATCAGGAGCTGCACCCGCCCCTGGCGCGGGTAGTAGGCGACCCGGCCGCGGATCTGGATCTCGATGCCGTCGCGCATCCGCACCGCGTTGGTCTTCTTCAGGATTGCGTTGACCCGGAACTTGTTGCTGGCGAACAGGGCCACCGGCAGCACCGCGCTCGGATGCCCGCCGAGCTCGCCCGGTTCCACCAGGTCGAAGTAGACGTGGCCGTTCGCCGACCGGTTGAGGCCCGAGATCGCGCCCTTCACCCACACCTCGTCGGGGAAGGCAGCGGACACCGCAGCGTCGATCGACGCGCACAACTCGGAGACGGAACAGCCCTCGGGCACCCGTCGAACGCTACCGGAACCCCCGTTTCGACACCCTCCGCGTCACCGCGAACACACTCCGTTCACCCTTTCGGGACATCCACAGGTGGCTTCTGCCAGGTGGATATCGTCTCGTGGTCCGCCGCTCTCCCACGGCGGGTTCTTGGAGAAGTTCGCGTCCGTGTCCGACCGCTCAGCCGACAACGAGCTGCCGTTCGACCCTCCACTGACGTCGCCCATCGAACTCGATGGTCTGGCTCGGCTGGTGGCTCCTCCGGCGCGCCGTCGGACGGATCGTCGGTCGCTGGCCGCGATCGACGGCGTGGCGATCAGCACGGTCGACAGCCACTCCGGCCGGTCGCACCTCATGTACGTCAGCGAGCGCCTGGCGGCGATGCTCGGGCACCTGCCCGGTGAACTGCTGGGCCGGAACCCGGGGGTGCTGTTCTCCGACCGGACCCCGATGGAGCAGCTCGACGCGGTGGCCGAGGTGGTCGAGAGCGGCCAGCAGGCCGTGGTCCGGCTCGCCCTCCGCCACGCCACCGGCAACGAGGTGCCGGTCGAGGCGACCTTCCTGGCGCTGCCGTCGCTGAGTTCGGGCGACCCGTGGTACCTCGCCCTCTACCGGGACAAGGCCGACGTGCCCCGGCCCGAGAAGGTGCTCGCCGACCACGGCGACCTGCTCGACGCCCTGGCCCGAGCGGACGACCCCCACGACGTCTTCATCGAGCTCACCGATCGGGTCGAGGACGCCATCCGCGGCGCCTCGTGCTGGATCGGCGTGGTCAATGCCTACGGCGAGGTCGACGCCGTGTCGACCAGTTCTCAGCGCGACGACCTGGTCGCCTCGACGGTCGAGATGATCGTGGCCAGCGGCCGGGCGGCCACGCCCTCGACGTTCCGGGTCGACGACCTGTCCTTCGAGCTCGGCATGGAGCTGCGGGCGCACGGGGTCCACGCCCTGTGGTCGTTCCCCGTCGTCGGTCGCGACCGCCGATCGCAGGGCCTGCTGATCGCGGCCCACGCCGATCGCGACTTCCCCCACCCGAGCGAGCGGCAGATGCTCGAGCACCTCTCGAGCCTGGTGGCCGTCGCCCTCGAGCACTCCAACGTCGTGACCGACCCGGCCCACCAGGTCCTCCACGACGACCTGACCGACCTGCCCAACCGGGCCCTGATCACCGACCGGCTCGAGCAGGCGATCGCCCGGCTCGGACGCGACAACACGCGGCTGGCGGCCCTCCTGGTCGATCTCGACCGGTTCCGTCAGCTCAACCACACCCGGGGCACCGACATGGGCGACGAGGTGCTCGTCGAGGTCGGTCGCCGGCTGCGTCGATCGGTGCGGCTCGGCGACACGGTCGGCCGCCTCGGCGGCGACCAGTTCCTGGTGTTGTGCGTGGCGATGAACGGCGAGGCCGACGCGTCGTCGATGGCGCAGCGCATCATCGCCAGCGTCGCCGAACCGATCGAGCTCTCGGACGGCACCACCGTGGCGGCCACCGCGTCGGTCGGGGTCACCCTGGTCGACCGGCCCGGCCAGACGGCGTCGGTGATCATCAACCGCGCCGAGTCGGCCCTGAGCGCCGCCCTCGACGCCGGTCGCGGAGGGTGGGCGCTCTACGAGGAGGGTCTGCGCCAGCGGGTCGTCATCCGCCACGAGGTGGAGCAGGCGCTGCAGATCGCCATCGACTCCGACGAGCTGCTGCTCCACTACCAACCGCTCGTCGAGATCGCCACCGGCCGCATGCTGGGCGCCGAGGCCCTGGTGCGGTGGAACCGACCGGGTCACGGGCTGTTGCCGCCCGGGGCGTTCATCGAGATCGCCGAGGAGACCGGGCTGATCGTGGCGCTGGGGGCATGGGTGCTCGACGAGGCGTGTCGTCACCTCCGCAACTGGCCGCGCGCCGCCGACGGTCGCCTGCCGGTGGTGTCGGTCAACCTGGCAGCGAAGCAGCTCGCGGACGAGAAGCTCGTCGAGACCGTGATCGCCGCCCTCACCCGCCACGGCGTGCCGGCGGAGTGCCTCGGGTTCGAGGTGACCGAGTCGATGGCGATCGACAAGGTCGACACCGCGATCGAGACGCTGCGACGGCTCGGTGCGCTCGGCTGCAAGCTGTCGATCGACGACTTCGGCATCGGTTACGCCACCCTCGACTACCTGCGTCGGTTCTCGATGGCCGACACGATCAAGCTCGATCGCAGCTTCGTGTCGGGGCTCGGCGAGAGCCGGGAGGACACCGCCATCGTGTCGGCGTCACTGGCCCTCGCCCGCTCGCTGGGGCTGTCGGTGGTGGCCGAGGGCGTGGAGACCCGAGCCCAGTACGGCACCCTCGCCGACCTCGGCTGCGACCTGGCCCAGGGCTACCTGCTCAGCCGCCCCGTCCCCCTCGACGAGGCGATCGAGCTCTGGACCCGCACCCACCTCATCATTTTGGACTGAAGGGCATTCTGGACTGAGCAGGATTCTGGACCGAGGAGCTTCAGCTCGTCGGCCAGCCGGGGACGCCGTCGTCGAGTTCGACGCCGAACGTGTTGAGGAAGCCCGACACGAGGCGGTAGAAGCCGGCGGTGATCACGAGTTCGACGAGCTGGGCCGCGTCCCACCGCTCGGCCAGCGCCGCATAGGTGGCGTCGCTGACGCAGTCGTTCGCGCAGAGGTCGTCGGCCAGGTCGATCAGGAGCTGGTCGCCGTCGCTCCAGTCGTGCTCGAAGCCGGCGAGGCCGGCGATCTCGGCGTCGGTGAGGCCCTCGCGCTTGCCGATGACCGTGTGCTGGCCGTACTCGTAGACCGCGCCACAGCGCCAGCCGACGCGCAGGATCACGATCTCACGCTCGCGGGCCGGCACCTGGCCCTTGTTGAGCAGGAACCCGCCGAGCAGGTTGAACCGCTTCAGCAGCTTGGGGTGGTGGGCGAGGGTGCCGAAGATGTTGATCGGCTTGCCGTCGCGGGTGAGGGCGTTGGCCAGCAGTTCGGCCAGCTCACCCTCGGCCGCGCTCACGTCGACCGGCGCCAGGCGGCTGTCCGGGCGGGGTGCGGGATCGGGTGTGTTGGGTGGCAGGCGGTCCATGCCGGTCACCCTGTCACGCGGGCGTGCCAGCGTCGACTCGGTGGCTCTGCGTGGTTCGGGTGGGCGGCGCGTTCGACGCCGCGGCTGCTCAGCCGAGGGCGGCGATGACGTCGTCGGGGGCCTGCACCAGTTCGATCAGCACGCCCTCGCCGCTGCGGGGGGTGGCTTCGTTGCCCTTGGGATGGAGGAAGCAGACGTCGAAGCCCGACGCGCCCTTGCGGATGCCGCCCGGCGTGAAGCGCATGCCCTGCTCGGTCAGCCACTCGACGCAGGCGGGGAGGTCGTCGACCCAGAGGCCCACGTGGTTGAGGGTCGGGACGTGGACCTTGGGCGACTTCTCGGGGTCGAGGGGCGCCATCAGGTCGATCTCGACGGCGTGGGGCCCGGAGCCGAGGCGCAGGATGTCCTCGTCGACGTTCTCGCTCTCGGCCACGTAGTCGCCGACCTTCTCGATGCCGAGCAGGCCCGACCACAGGCCGGTCAGGGCCGACTTGTCGAGGCTGCCGATGGCGATCTGCTGGATGCCGAGAATGTTGAAGGGGCGCTCACTGCTCATGGCCCCGAACTGTAGATTCGCCCCGCTCCAGGCACGAACTGCAGAACGTGACGTCGCGGCCGACTGGATGACTCGATGCGTTGGCTGAATCCCCTCAGAGCGGTCCAGGAGCGCGATGGCCAGCTCTTCGTCAAATGCGGAATGCTTGCTTCTCCTACCGGCTTGGTCCTCGGTCTCGCCATGGCGTTCTTCGTCGCCTTTCTCTTCCTCCCGCTCAGCTCTCCGGCCGACGTTGCCGTCTTCGGGCTGCTCGGCTCGTTCGCAGTGGCGCTCTGGAACAGGCCCTTGCTCGTCATCGGGCCCGACTCGGTCTTCGTGCGCAACGTCTTCTCGAGCGCGACCTTCGATCCGGCCGAACCCGGTCTTGTACTCGTCCTGCCGGATCGGCGGGCCAGCCTCATCTGGGGAGAATTCCGCGCCCAGATTCGCGTGAATGGTCAGTTGGTCAAGAACGTCACCGCCGTCGCCTTCGACTCCGCCGGGAGCGTCCACCTCGGGTCTTGGGCGGACACGCTTCCGGCGAAGATGGTTGAGCAATGCCCGAAGCTGACGGTCGAGGTAGCTCGGTCCTGACGATCGGCAGTCTCGTGGCGCTCAGTCCCAGATGTGGGACTGAGCGTCACCGGAATCCGCGGGATACAGCGAAGCCGGGCGAGCAGCGCGGTTCGAGCTGCCGCAAGGTGTGAGTTACAGCGTGGTGTGAGTTACAGCGCGATGCGGCGGAGGAGGCCCTCTTGGGCGACCGTGGCGACGAGATGGCCGTCGCTCGAGTGCACGGTGCCGTGGGCCACGCCTCGGGAGCCCTGGAGCGACTGCAGCCGCATGTCGAACAGCAGCCACTGGTCGCCCCGGGCCGGACGGTGGAACCAGACGGCGTGGTCGAGGCTGGCACCCATGAAGGTGTCCCAGTCGCCGGTGCTCGGGTGGCCCCGACGGATGGCGTCCATCGGGATGTGGTCCGAGCAGTAGGCGATGGCGCTGGCGTGCACGGCGGCCGACGCGTCGTCGAGCGTGGCCGGCTGGGCGATCTTGATCCACGCCTGGGCCCGGCCCGAGCCCGACACGTCCTCGGGCACCAGTCGCACCTCGCTGATGTCGTCCCAGTCGTTCGCCTCGCAGTCCTCGGGCGGCGGCACCTCGTCGATCGCGGAGGCCGGACCGGCGAACTCGACGTCGACCTCGTCCTTGTGGAACGACGCCGACAGGTTGAAGATGGCGCCGCCGCTCTGGCGGGCCACCACACGCCGGGTCGTGAACGAGCGTCCGTCGCGGATGCGGTCGACGTCGAACACGATCGGGCGGGTCTCGTCGCCCGGCCGGATGAAGTAGCCGTGCAACGAGTGGAGACGATGGTTGGCGTCGACCGTCCGGTTGGCGGCGGTCAGCGCCTGGGCCACGACCTGGCCGCCGTAGACCCGCTCGCGCCCCTTCTGGGCGCTGGCGCCCATGAAGAGGTCGGCGGCGACCTCCTCGAGTTCGAGGAGGTCGAGAAAGGTCTGCGGCGGCCGGTTCGCGGTGAACATCAGAGAGGCAGTGAAGCAGCTCGGAGCGTCAGGCGCGCAACGAGTCGGCGTGACGGCGGAACATCGTGATCTTGTCCTCGCCGATCCGCTCGCGCTTCTCGGGGTCGGTGATGCCCTGACCCTCGCCGTCGGCGAGGCACAACACGCCGAGCTTGCCCTCGTGCTCGTTGTGGTGCACCGACAGGGCGGCGTCACCGGTGTGCTCGAGGTCGTGGACCGCGGAGAGGATCGGCTGGATGGCGCCCCGGTCGATCAGGCGGTTCATCTCGTAGGCCTCCTGGTAGTTGGCGAAGTGGCTGGAACGGATGTTCTTCAGCTTCATCCACAGGTGGCGGTTGTCGTACTCGATCATGTAGCCGGAGGTGGCGGCGCAGGTGACGACCGTGCCACCGCGCTTGGTGACGAACACCGACGCGCCCATGGTCTGGCGACCCGGGTGCTCGAACACGATGTCCGGGTCGTCGCCGACGAGGCCACGGATGTCCTTGCCGAAGCGTCGCCACTCCGACTCGTCCTGGGTGTGCTCGTCGCTCCAGAACTGGTAGTTGCTGGCCTTGCGGTCGATCACGGCCTCGCAGCCCATCTCGTTGAGGAGCTCGGCCTTGTCGGGCGACGACACGACGCCGATCGGCACGCCGCCGCCGTTGAGCACGAGCTGCACGGCGTAGCCGCCGAGGCCGCCGGTGGCGCCCCAGATCAGCACGGTGTCGCCCTGCTTCATGCGGGCGGCGTGCTCACCGACGAGCATGCGGTAGCTGGTCGACGCACACAGGGCGTTGACGGCGGCTTCCTCCCAGCTGAGGTGGGCCGGCTTCGGCATCAGCTGGTTGGCCTTCACCACGGCGAGGTCGGCGAGCCCGCCGAAGTTGGTCTCGAAGCCCCAGATCTTCTGGTTGGCGGCCTTCATCGAGTCGTTGTGAGCACTCGGGTCCTGGTCGTCGACGTAGTTGCAGTGGATGGCCACCCGGTCGCCGGGCTTCCAGTTGCGCACGGCGGAACCGACACGGAGCACCACGCCGGAGCCGTCGGAGCCCACGATGTGGTGGTCGAGGGCGTGCCGGGCACCCCACTCGCCGTCCCGGCCGAGACGGTCAAGGAACCCGAAGGTGGGGAGCGGCTCGAAGATCGACGTCCACACCGTGTTGAAGTTGATCGACGACGCCATCATGGCGACGTACACCTCGTCGGGGGCGAGCTCGGGCGTGGCGACGTCGCCGACGTGGATCGACTGACGCGGGTCCTTGTCCCACGAGTCCACCCCCTCGAACATGTCGGCCTCGCTCCGCTTCACGTAGGCGGCGCGGTAGTGGTCGGGGATGGGGATGTTGGCGATGTCATCGCCCGACGCCCCCGAGTTGATGGCTTCCAGGAACTGCTGCATGGCGGCGAAAGGTAGCCGCGTGGCCGGTTTCGGCTCAAAGGCGCTCCCGTCGGATCCGTGAATTCGTGGTGACGTGCAACGACACGGGGCGCTCGGCGAGCCACAATTCCACAAAACCCCTTCGAGGTGCTCATGAGCCCGTTGGAGTGACCGACGGGACACGAGAACCAGGAGGACGAGGTCAACGTGGCTATGAACCCTGAGGAAATTGGACTACGCGAGTTCTCGTCGAGCCTGCGTGGCTACGACAAGATGGAGGTGCGCGACTTCCTGAGCCGTGTGGCCCAGGAAGTGGGTCGCCTCCAGGACGAACTCAGCCGTCCCGTCGCCCCGCCTCTGGCCGACGGTGACCGCGCCGACATCCCCGAGGACTGGCCGCTGCCGCCCGGCAGCGAGCTGCCCGCCGACCCGGCCGAGCAGGCCTGGGGCGAGGACGCCGTCCCGGAGGCGCTGCGAGGCCCCGACGCGGAGTCGATCGATGCCGGCGACGCGACCGACACCGACGCTGCGGCCGCCGACTGGACGACCGCCTCCTTCCAGGACGCGCCGGCCGAGACCTTCGGCGACAGCGCTGCCGAGCCCGAGGTCCAGACCTTCGACGCCGGGTCGTTCGACGCCGAGCCGCTCGTCGAGACCGAGCCGGAACCCGCCGTCGAGGCGGAGCCGGTGGTCGCCTCCTTCGAGGCGGACGGCGACGACAAGTTCCAGGCGCTCGGCGAGCGCATCGCCGGGCTCCTGCGCAGCGCGCACGAGTCGGCGTCGATGCTGCGTGAGTCGGCCGAGACCGAAGCCGCTCAGACCCGTGAGGCCGCCGCTGCCGATGCCGAGCAGACCCGCTCGATCGCTCGCGACGCCGCCGAGGAGATGGTGGCCGTCGCCGAGCAGGACGCCGAGCGCATCCGTTCGATCGCCACCGACGATGCCCAGCGCATCATGGACGACGCCAATGCCGACGCCGCCGCCAAGCGCGACGAGGCCAACCGTCTGGCCGACGAGGCTCGCGAGACCCTCGAGCAGGCCGCCATCGACGCCGCCGCGATGAAGGAGCAGGCGATCGTCGAGGGCAACGCCGCCCTCGATGGCCGCACCGCCGAGGTCGAGGCCATGGAAGCCGCCGCCCAGGCCGACCGCGAGACGGCGATGGCCGAACTCGCCGACGCCCGCGAGCAGGTCTCCGCCCTCCTGCAGGAGGCCCGGACCCAGAGCGACTTCATCCGCCACGAGGCCGAGGAGATCATCCGGACCAAGATCCGCTCCAACCTCGATCAGGCCGAGCAGCGCCTCAACGTCCTGCGCAATTCCGAGGTCGCCTCTCGCGACCGCATCGCCAAGGCCCACCAGGAGTTGGCCGGTGCGCTGTCCCGCCTCGAGGCCGAACTGCCGCCCGAGTTGGACGCCAACGCCGAGCAGCTCGCCATCGACGAGGCCAAGGCGAAGGGCGAAGCCACCGGCTACGGCTTCGAGCCTGCGCTCGAGGCCCCGACCTTCGAGGCCCCGGTCGACGCTCCCGTCGATGTCGAGGTGATCGAAGCCTCCGTGGTCGAGCCGACCTTCGAGGCCCCGGAGCCCGAGTCGTTCGAGTCGCCGGTCGTCAAACTCGACGAGTTCGCCGCCCCCGCCCCTGAGGCCGACATCTCCGAGGCCGAGGTTGCCGAGGCCGAGGTCGCCGAGGCCGAGATCGCCGAGGCCGGCTCCGCCGAGTTCGATGCCGCCGAGTTCGATGCCGACGCCCACGAGGCCGACGCCCTCGAGGCCGAGGTCGTCGACGTGGTCGAGCCGGTCGAGGTGGATCCGAGCACCGAGATGGTCGAGCACCTGCTCGCCGGGTCCGACGACCTCACCGTCGACGACGCCCCGGTCGCCGTCGACTTCGACGAGACGCCCGCCGCCACGTTCGACGAGGCTCCTGCCGCCGACGAGCTGCCGGTCCGAGGCGTCACCCCGTTCGAGGAGGCCCCCGAGGTCGCTCCGATCCCCGAGGCGCCGGCCACGATGGCCGAGGCGCTCGGCACCGAGGCCGAGACCGGCGACGGCAGCGACAACGAGGACGCCCTCGCCCGACTGGTCCGTGAGGCCATGCAGCGGGCCGTCGAGAACGCCCGGAGCGGATCCGAGGGCTGATCGCCCGGTGGCCACGAACGATTCGGGCCGCCACCACTGATCATCGGGGCTGTGGGGCCCCGACGGGAACAACAGAAGCACCCCGGACGAACCGGCCATCGATGGCTCCCGTCACCACCCCGGCCCTAGGCTGCGAGGAGGTTCGACACAAGGAGCAGTCATGGCCGGTTCGTACGTTGTCGGAGGCGCCCGCACGCCGATTGGACGCCTCAGCGGGGCCCTGGCCTCGATGTCGGGCACCGACCTCGGTGGCGTCGCCATCGCCGGTGCCCTCTCCAAGGCCGGCGTCAGCCCCGACCAGGTCGACTACGTGATCATGGGCCAGGTGCTCCAGGCGGGTGCCGGGCAGATCACCGCCC
>JBPEXC010000187.1:0-11535 GCA_052032035.1 Acidimicrobiales bacterium
TCCACGAGGCGGTCGACCTCGGTCCCACCCTGGATGCCCCGAGCTTCCTGCGCTCCACCCGCCAGGAACGTCGCCGGGTGGTCCTCAACTGGGACGAGGTCGCCGGCGCCGACCACTACGAGGTGCGACGCGACGGCGCGGTGATCACCCTCGACGACAACGGCTGGTTCACCGACACCGGTCTCGCCGAAGCGACGAGCTACGACTACGAGGTACGAGCGGTCGGGGCCGACGGACGACTCGGTGCTCCGGCCGAGCTGACGGTGACGACCGTCGGCGACCTCGCCGCCCCGACCGTGCGGATCACCCGCGTCGAGCGTCGCAAGATCGTCGTGAACTACGACCTCGTCGACGGCGCCGACGTTTACCGGATCCTCGTCGACGACGAGCTGGTCGCGATCGACGACAACCGCTGGCACGTGATCACCGATCTCGAGCCCGGCACCACCTACGAGGTGGCGGTCCAGGCCGTCGCCGGCACCGCCACCGGCCCGGCGACGACGGTCGAGGTCACGACACTGCCCTGACCGGCTGCCTGCTTGTCACACCACTCGTTGTCACAGCACTGCCGCACGGTTGGATGCGCACGACCTGCTCGCCGGTAGGCTCATGCGTAGCTATTTGACAGAGGAAACGTCTTCACACGAGACGTCTCCTCGACCTCGGGGCTGACCGGTTTCGACGTCGAGACGAGAAGTCGTTCGTGCGACCCGAGTTGCTCAGACTCGTTAATCGGGGCATCCAAGAAGCGCCAACAAGGCTGACTTCGCTCTCGCCGCCTGATCTTCAGGTAGCTAGAGGAACACAGCGAGCCGTGAGGCCACGCGGGGCCTGATCATTACAGCCCGGCAACAGAAGTAGTGATGGACGGCGGGAGAGACCGCTGACGGGAGGGAAAGACCCCTGACGCCGAGGAAAGACTCGGTGGTAGTGGCCGCAAGGCCCAACTGACCCGGCAGTCCGGTGGCCACGAGGCCGGAATCGCGGGAATGGTCGTAGCACGGTCGGTGACTCCTCGGCGGACGGGGGTTCGATTCCCCCCAGCTCCAAGAGTGCTCAGGATCCGTTCTGAGCATTGTTGGAGCTGCCCGGGCCCCGCTCGTAGCGAGCGCGCCACACCGAGACGTGGGCGGCCGAGTCGCCGGTGAAGGGCGAGCGGTCCCAGTCGGCCCAGCGGTGCTCGAGTTCCAGCCCGGCGAGTCGAGCCATCAGATCGAGCTCGGAGGGCCACACGTAGCGGAACGTGCCGCTCACCCGGCGCACGCGATCGCCCTCGAAGAAGTAGTGATGCGAACGCGAGAGCTGGCCGACCGGGTCGACGTATTCGTCGAAGCCCAGGTGCTCGGGCGTCACCTCGAAGGGCCGGATCGTCTCGCCCGGCGGCAGGCCGGCGAGCTGTGGGACCGTGGTCTCGACCACGAATCGCCCGCCCGGCCCGAGATGCGCCGCTGCGTTGACGAAGCACGCCACCTGCGCCTCCTGGGTGAGCAGGTTCTGGATCGTGTTGAACACCAGGTAGACGAGCGTGGCCCCTTCGGCCACCTGCACGGCGGCCATGTCGCCGATCGTGACCGGGATCGCCTCCCCGCCCGGCTTCGCCCGCAACTCGGCGACCATCGGCTCGGACAGATCGAGCCCGACCACCGGCACACCGCGTGCCGCCAGCGGCAGGCCGATACGACCGGTGCCGATCGCGAACTCGACCGCGGTGCCGTCACCTGCGAGATCGGCGAGCACGTCGACGACCGGGTCGACGTCGGCCGCCGTCGAGCGATGCCCGGGTGCGCGGTCGTAGGCCGCAGCGACGGCAGGGTCGAGGTGTTCGTCTCTCGGGTGCTCCATCGCCCCAGCCTGTCGGGCCGCCGGGAGGCACACCAGGAATTTCGACGGTGGCGGGAACCAACCGATGGCCTCGCCTCGTCCAAGGAACATGCGACGCTTCACGTCCCGATCGGTCGGCCCTCTCCTCGCCGCCGCGCTGCTCGGCGCCGCCTGCGGAGGCTCCGACGGTGCCGCCACCTCGGCGCTCGAGAGTCAGGCCGGACCGGCGGCGGTGGTTACCGACGCCCCGGTCGGCGAACTCGTGGACGGGTTCAACACCGCCGGGTTCGACCTGCTGCGGACCCAGCCGGTCGGCGACAACCTCGTCTTCTCCCCCGCCTCGATCGGCCACGCCCTGCTGATGGCACGGGCCGCCGCCGACGACACCACCGGCTCGTCGATCGACGCCGCCTTCGGCCTGCCCGAGGGCATCGGTGCCCACGACGCGTGGAACTCGATCGCGGCCGACCTGGATGCCACCAACGGCACGGCCACCGACATCGACGGCGAGCCGACCCCCACCCTCACCCTGGCCGATCGACTCTGGCCCGACGTCACCGCCTCGCCCGACCAGACCTGGGTCGACCTGATGGCCTCCCATCACGGCGCCGACGTGTCGCTGATCGATCGGAGCAAGCCCGAAGCCAGTCGGGCCGCCGTCAACGACTGGGTGTCGCAGCAGACCCAGGGGCTCATCCCAGACCTGCTGCCCGAGGGCTTCATCGACGGCAACACCGTCCTCGTCCTCACCGACACCGTCTACTTCGCCGGCGAGTGGCAGACGATCTTCGGAAAGTACGGCGAGGTGGACGCCGAGTTCACCCGCCTCGACGGCTCGACGGTCCCGGTGTCGCTGCTCCGCGACCTGGAGAACTCGGGCCGGCGCGGTCTCGGCGACGGGTATGCCGCCGCCACCCTCCCCTACAAGGGCGGGGACGTGTCGATGACGATCGTCGTGCCCGACGAGGGCACCTTCGAAGCGTTCCGCGATCGCCTCGACGCCGACCTCCTGGCCGAGCTCGACGCATTCGAACCTGGACCCTACGAGCTGCTGCTGCCCCGCTGGGAGACGACCAGCGCCATCGACCTGATGCCCTGGCTCGCCGATCTCGGCGCCGCCCCGGGCGCCTATCCGGCGATCGACCCGGCGGCCGAGCTGAGCGGGGCCGTCCACGGGGCCGACATCGCTGTCGACGAATACGGCACGGTGGCCGCCGCGGCCACCGCCCTGGGGTTCGCCGAATCGGGGCCGCCCGAGCCCGAGTTCACCGTCGCCGCCGACCGGCCCTTCTACTACCTGATCCGCCACGAGGGCACCGGGCTCGTGCTCTTCGCCGGCCAGGTCACCGCCCCCACCGGCTGAACACCCGACCGGCGCCGCCGAGCCCAGTTCCCAGGCCCTGGCAGCGCTCCGACTCTTCGCCAGCTGGGCCACCCCGACCACCGAGAGCGGAGCGGCGCAGGCACACTAGGGGGCGATGAGCTCGAGCGATCGGCCGGTCGTGGCACTCTGCACGGCCAAGGACTGCGCCCGCAAGAGACCCGGCGCCCACGTGAAGCTGAGGCGGGCTCTCACGGCGGAAGCCGACGTGGTCGACGCGCCCTGTCTCGGCGTCTGCTCGGGTCCGGTGGCGGTGCTCGATCCCCTCGGCACCCCCGTGGTCATCGCCCAGGTGCGCGGCCCGTCACGGCGGGCGGCCGCAGTGGCGGCGCTGCTCGGCGACGACCACGCCGCGCGCAGCTTCCGTCGCGAGGTCAAGCGGAAGAAGCTCGGCAAGGCGATCCTGCGCGCCCGGAAGGCCGCGCTCCAGCACCGCTGACCGGTCAGGCCGGGACCTCGCCGGCGATCGTGGTGCGGTAGAGCTCGCGACGGAAGCCGTCGTGATCGTTGAAGGCCTGGTGGACACAGAGCCGGTTGTCCCATAGGGCGACGGTGCCGGGCTCCCACCGCAACCGGCACGTGAACGCGGGCTGGGTGATGTGGCCGGCGAGGAAATCGAGGATCGGGCGAGCCTCGTCGCCGGTCATCCCCTCGATCCCGACCGCGTAGGTGCGGTCGCAGTACAGCGCCTTCTCCCCCGAACGGGGGTGGGTGCGGACGAGGGGGTGGTGGGCGCCGGCCACCTTGCGCACGACCTCGTCGGGCAACGGCCCCCCGTTCTTGGTCGCGGCGAGGCGCCCGATCGGGGAGTCGCTCGGTTCGACCGTCTCCTGGGCGGCGGCCAGCACGTTCTTCATCGACATGTGGACCCGGAGATCGTCGACGATGTGCTGCATCCGCTCCGACAGCATCGAGTAGGCGAGCGCCGAATTGGCCCACATCGTGTCGCCGCCGTAGGGCGGGATGTCGACGCCGCGCAACATCGAGATGGCCGGCGGCTGAGCCAGGAACGGCGAGTCGGTGTGCCAGCCCGACCCGAAGATGAACTGCTCCCTGGCGTCGGCCTCCTTCACCAACGGCTGCACCTCGGGGTGACCGGGCACGCCGGAGGTGTAGGCGTCCTCGGCGAAGGGGCCGAAGCGACGACTGAACGCCGCCTGGTCGCCGTGGTCGATCTCCTGCCCCCGGAAGAAGATCATCTTGTGGCGGAACAGGGCGTGTTCGATCTCGGCGAACGCCTCGTCGGTGAGCGCACCCAGATCGACGCCTCGGATCTCCGCCCCCATCGCGGCTGAGAGCGGCACGGCCTCGATGTGGTCGTAGGAGGCGGCGGCGTTGTCGAACTTGCCGGCGGGATGGGCGATCATCTGCGCCAACGTAGTGTGCCGTCGGCCACACCGCCCCGGGATCGGGCGGCCCGGCGCCTCAGCCGTCGGCCGGCTCGACCACCGGCGGCGGAAGGATCGGGGCGTCGCCGATCATGACCTCGTCCTCGCTGACCGGCCCGAGTTCGTCCCCGGTCGGGCGGACCACCGGGGTGTTCGTCTCCGGTGCCGACCCGGCAGGCGTCGCCACGACGGCACCGACGCCCAGCGCCCCGACGAGGGCGGCGGCGGCCAGGAGGGAGCGGGACGAGATGCGTGGCATGGAGATCACTCTCAGCGCCCTTCCCCGTCCGGTCTGTGGTCAACCTCACACAGTGGAAAATTTCTCGCGGGCGTAGACCTCGGCCGCGTCGAGATCGTCGACGAGGAGGTCGTTCACGGGATCAGCCCCGCCTCGAACGAGGCGAGGCTGATCGGTGACGTGGCGAAACGGGTGTGGAGACTCCCGACTACTTGCCCGTCCAGTTGGGGGAACGCTTCTCGGCGAAGGCTCGGGGGCCTTCCTTGGCGTCCTCGGAGCTGAAGACCTTGGCCATCAGCGGGCCCTGGCGCGCCCAGAGCTCCTCTTCGTCGTACCCCTCGGCGGCGGCACGGATGAGCTCCTTGGACGCTGCGACGGCGAGGGGCGCGTTCTCCGCGACCCGCTCGGCGAGGGCGATGGCGGCCTCGAGGGCCTTGCCCTTCTCGGTCACCTGGCTGACGAGGCCCTCGGCGTGGGCCTTCTCGGCCGTGATCGGGTCGCCGGTGAGCGACATCTCCATGGCGGTGGCGAAGCTGAGGCGCTTCGGCAGGCGCATGAGCCCGCCGCCCGCAGCGAACAGGCCGACCTTCACCTCGCGCACGCCGATCTTGGCGCCCTCGGCGGCGACGAGCAGGTCGCAGGTGAGCGCGAGCTCACAACCACCGGCGATGGCGAACCCTTCGATGGCCGCGATCAACGGCTTCTTCGAGCCCTCGCGGATGAAGGTCGTCATCGGGCCGATGTCCTCGCCCCGGGCGAACGCCTTGAGGTCCATGCCCGAGCAGAAGCCCTTGCCGTTGCCGGCGAGCACGCCGGCGGTCAGGCCGTCGTCGTTGTCGAGCTCCTCCATTGCGGCCACCAGGCCGCTCGACAGGGCGCCGTTGATGGCGTTCATGGCGTCCGGGCGGTTGAGGGTGACGATCAACACCCGACCGCGACGCTCGGTGAGGACTGCTTGTTCTTCGGACACGCTGGAATTCTCCTACCAGTTGACGGGAAGGTGCTCGATGCCGAGCACGAAGTTGCCACGCCGCTCGGGCTGCGTCACATCCGGCTCGGCCAGGCGGATCTGGGGCAGACGACGGAAGAGCTCCTCGAAGAGCACCTTCAGCTCGAGACGGGCGAGGTTGGCGCCGAGACAGAAGTGGCGACCGTTGGCGCCGAACGCGACGTGGGGGTTCGGCGATCGGTGGATGTCGAACCGCTCGGGTTCGTCGAACACGGCGTCATCGCGGTTGCCCGACAGGTAGAGCAACAGCAGGCGGTCGCCGGCGAGCACCTGCTGCCCGGCGAGTTCGACGTCGCGGGTGGCGGTGCGATTCATGTTGCGCACGGGGGTCACCCAGCGCAGCATCTCCTCGATCGCGCCCGGGAGCAGATCGGGATCGGCCTTGACGGCCTCGAACTGCTCGGGGTGCTGGAGCAGCGCCTCGAGACCGCCCGACATCACGTGGCGGGTCGTCTCGTCGCCACCGACGAGGATCAACATCGTCTCGTAGATGAGGGCCTCGTTGTCGAGGGCACCCTCCTCGTGGTGGACGAGCAGGCTGATCAGGTCGTCGGCCTCCGGGTCGGTCCGGGTGGCGAGGTGGCCCTGGATGTACTCGATCCACTCGAAGATCGCCGCCAGCACCTCCTCGCGGATCTCGTCGCCGCCGGTGGCGAACAGGTCGGACCAGTGCAGCAGCTTGGCCTCATCGGCCATCGGGAGGCCCATCAGCTTGGCGATCATGCGCAGCGGGATCGACTGGGCGATCTCGACGACGAAGTCGCAGCTCTCCGCGCCGGCCTCGAGGCGCGCACTGGCCTCGTCGATCAGTTCGTTGACCGTCGCCCGCAGGAACTCCTCGTGGGCGGCGACACGGCGAGGCGTGAACCCCGACGACACGATCCGGCGACGCTGGGTGTGGAGCGGAGGATCCATGTTGATCATCGACGGCACCGCGCTCTCGGGCCGAGATCCCTTCACGCTGCAGTAGGTCTCCCAGTCGGCCTCGATCGTCGAGATCAACTCGTGGGACGTGACCGCCCACAGGCCGGTGACGTCATCCCAGTAGAGGGGCGCATTGGCGCGCATCCACGCCATGGGTTCACCCGGAGCGGCGTGGAAGTCGGGCGACATCGCCACGATGTCGTCGCGGGTGGGGTGGGTCGGCGTGCGGTGCACGATCGTCGACGGGTCGAAGCGGTACGGCTTGAGGGCGCCGGCGTCCTCGGTCGTGGTCATCAGGTCCCCCTCGTGAACGGTGCTCGCGTGTCGACACGTTGGCACATCCACGCCTCGCCGTGCCACCTCGCTATCTTCGCTCCGTGGACGCGGCGACGGTGCTCCGAGTGTTGGCCGACCTCGCCCCGTCGAACGCCGACGGAGCGGCGGGTCTGACGATCCCGACCGAGTGGTTCCAGTGGCTGCCGCTCGGCGGCGTCGGTGTGGTGGCCCCGTGGCCGCCACCACTCGCCGACGGCCAGATACCCGAACGGCCGGCGATGGGCGTGGAGAGCCCCTCGGCAGCGGTCGACCGGGAGGTCGCCGAACGACTGGCCGCCGTCGACCAGATCCGCCCGAGCTACCGATCGATCCGGGTCGGCTGGCTGTTCGTCGCCGGTCGTCTCGACACCGGTGACGGGGCGACGCGCCGGGTGTTCCACCCTCTGGTGTCGGCGCCGGTCAAACCCCGCCGCCCACCGATCGGCGGGGGTCGGCTCGTGCTCGACGGCGACGCCGAGGTCAGCGAGCTGATCACCGACCGGGTGGAACGCCACCGGCTCGAACGCTCGGTCCAGACCGGCGGCGGCTCGCTCCTCGGCAGCCGCTCGACCGAGATCCCTGTCGCCCAGCTCCGTCGCCTCGGCCAGCTCGAGAAGTGGGCACGCGACGCCGCGGCCGCCGCCGGACTGCCGACCGCCGGGATCGTGCCCGCCACCGCCGGCCCCGATCGCCTGATGGACCGGCACGGGCTCACGATCGTGGCCGGGCTCGGCGTCTACGCCGACCACGAGACCGGCACGACGAGCCGAGCCGGGTCGCTGCGCGCCTGGGCCGCCGACGAGCCGGCGGCGCCGTCGGGATTCCACTCGATCTACCTCGACGACGCGACGCCGGCCGAGGGGGCCGCCGCCCAGACCACGACCGCCACTCACACGACAGTGCGCCCGCTCCGCGTCGAGTCGCCCTTCACCTTGACCGACGCCCAGGAAGCGGCGGTGCTCGAAAGCCGGCACGCCGCGGTCTCGCTCGTGTCGGGGGCGCCCGGCACCGGGAAGTCGCACACGATCGCCGCCATCGCCATCGACGCCCTGCATCGTGGCCAATCGGTACTCGTCGCCGCCAAGGCCGACGCCACGGTCGATGCCCTCGTCCAGCTCTTCCAGCAGGCCCCCGGCCCGCAGCCGGTGGTGTTCGGTTCGAACGAGCGACGCCAGGAGCTGGCCGACCGGCTGTCGTCGGGCCGGCTCGCCGCTGTGTCGCAGCACCAGCTCGAACAGGCCGACCGCGACGCCGAGCGGGCGTGGGAGCATCGCCGCCGAGCCGCCGACGACATCGCGTCGCTCCTGCGGGCAGAGACGCTCCCGTTGTCGGCCAAGAGTCGTGTGCCGACCGACGCCGACCTCGGGGTCGACCTTGCGGCGCTGTTGCGTGACGCAGGCGCACGCGGCGGCTGGTGGCGACGCTGGCGGGCGCGCCGCCGCCGAGCGGACGCCCTCGGCGACCTCGGCCTGCCCTCGACCGTGCACGACGCCGACGCCCTCGACGAGTTGGCGACCGCTCGGGCCGTGCGAGCGAGAGCACGCCTCGAGACCGACGGCGGACTCACCCTCGACCGTCGCTTCGAGGAACTGGCGCGCCTCGACGCCGAGGCCCGCGACGCCACCGCCCGCTGGCTCGCCCTCGAGGCCAGCGGCCCGGGCCGGCTCGACCGAGCCTCGCTCGGGCAGGTCGCCGCCCTCGCCACCGCCCTGCGCAGCGGTCGCGCCGCACGCCGCGAGCAGTTGGGCCGTCTCGATGCGCCCCTGTTCCGGGCCCTCCCGCTCTGGTTGGGGTCGCTCGGCGACATCGACGACCTGCTCCCGGCGCGGACCGGCAGCTTCGACCTGGTCGTGATCGACGAGGCGTCGTCGGTCGACCAGCTCCTCGCCGCCCCTGCCCTGCTGCGGGGCAAGCGGGCCGTCGTCGTCGGCGACCCCCGACAGCTCCGCCACGTGTCGTTCCTGTCGTCGGACCGGATCGCGGAGGTCCTGGCGACCCACGGCGTCGACGGCGACTCGATGCTGGCGGCCCGCCTCGACGTGCGCCGCAACTCGACGTTCGATACCGCCGCCGCGGTCACGCCGGTGCGCGTCCTCGACGAACACTTCCGCTGTGACCCCCATCTGGTCGACTTCGTGACCGAACGCCTCTATCGCGGCGAGGTCGAGGTGGCGACCCGGCGTCCGTCGACCCACGCCAAGGACTGCCTTCGAGTGGTGCGCCTCGACGGCACCCGCACCAAGAAGGGCGTGGTCGAGGCCGAGGTGGCGTGGTGCGTGGAGGAGTTGCGCAAGCTGCGCCGGGCCGGGGCCTCGAACGTGGGCATCGTGACCCCGTTCCGGGCCCAGGCCGAGGCCTTGGAGGACGCAGTGCTCGGCGCGTTCTCGGCCGACGATCTCACAGCCCTCGATCTCCGGGTCGGAACCGTGCACGCCTTCCAGGGCAACGAACGCAACTACATGATCGTGTCGCTCGCCCTCGACGACGGCGCCTCGGCCAACTCGTGGCGCTTCGCCCAGGACCCCCACCTGTTCGCGGTGATGACGACCCGGGCCCGCCGCCGCAGCACGGTCCTGGTGTCGGGCACCCCGCCCGACGGGCTGTTGGCGGACTACCTGGCGAGCGACGACGAGCCGCCGGGCCCGCCCGCGGGCCGAGGCGCCGGCCGTTTCGCCCACACGGTCGGCGACGCCCTCGCCAAAGCAGGCGTGCCCGTCGTCGTCGGTTACCCGAGCGGCCACCACCTCGTCGACGTCGCGTGCCGGGATCTCGACCTGGCGATCGAGTGCGGCGTGCACCCTCGGGGCCCGGAGGCGCACATCCGGCGACGGCTCGAACTCGAACTGGCCGGCTGGCGAGTCGTCGACGCCCACGAGTCGCGCTGGGGCCATCGGGTCGGGGAACTCGTCGTCCACCTGCTCGGACTTCTCACAGGCCCCGGGGACGGCTGAGCACCACACGTTGCAGGATCGTGACGGCGGGGACACCGGCCGTCCACCGGCGCTTGCGAAGCTCGGCTCATGTCCGCCGTCGCCACCCCGATCGACGAGTTCCTGCGCCGCCAGCAGGACATGTCGGCGGTGGAGCACTTCGCGACCCTGCACGACGCCGGCACGGTCGACCTCCACGCCGGCTGGTACCGCAGCCTCCTCCCCGCGTCGCCTCCCGGGCCGGGCCAGCAGTACCGCTTCGAGGTCGACATGGATGCCTGCACCGCCTGCAAGGCGTGCGTGTCGGCCTGTCACTCGCTCAACGGTCTCGACGAGGACGAGGCGTGGCGCTCGGTCGGCACGATCGCCGGCTTCGACACGAGCGGCCCGACCCAACAGACCGTCACGACGGCGTGCCACCACTGCCTCGAGCCGGCCTGCCTCGAGGGGTGCCCGGTCGATGCCTACGACAAGGACCCGGTCACCGGCATCGTCGCCCACCTCGACGACCAGTGCATCGGCTGCAGCTACTGCACCTGGACGTGCCCCTACGACGTGCCGGTGTTCAACGACCGGCTCGGCGTGGTCCGCAAGTGCGACATGTGCCGGGGACGGTTGGCCGAGGGCGAGGCCCCGGCGTGTGTGCAGGCGTGCCCGAACGGAGCGATCGCGATCGGCGTGGTCGACGTGGAGGAGGTGCGGGCGACCGTGCAGCCCGGCACCACGATCGTCCCCGGCGCCGCCGACTCGGCCCTCACCACCCCGACCACGATCTACACCCGCAGCGAGCCGCTCACGCCCGCCGTCCAGGCCGACGACGACTGGTTGATCGAACCCGGCCACCGCCACACGCCGCTCGTCGGCATGCTCGTGGCATCCCAGCTCGCGGTCGGCGCCGTCGGGGCGACCGCCGTCGCCGGCATCGTCGGGGCCGCCCCGGCGTTCGGGAGCGCCGCAACCCTCACCGCCGCCTCGGCGCTCACCCTCGGCGGGGTCGCGGCCAGCGTCGCCCACCTCGGCCGACCGCTCCAGGCGTGGCGAGCGGTGCTCGGCGTCCGCCACTCGTGGCTCAGCCGGGAGATCGCGGCCTTCGGTGCCTTCGTCCCCTCCGTCGTCGGCGCCGCCGCCCTGTCGTGGCTCTCTCCTTCCACGACCGGGGCCGTGGCCGCAGCGGCCGGGGCCGGCGCGGTGGGCGCCGGCGCCGTCGCCTGCTCCGCCATGATCTACATCACGACCGGTCGGGCCTGGTGGGCCGCCGACCGCACGGCGCCGGCGTTCGTCGTCACGACCCTGGTCGGGGCCGCCGCCGCCCACCCGCTCGCCCTGACGACCGCGGCGATCGCCGCCGGCGTGGTCGACCGACGCCTCGACGCCGACGCCCCCGAACCGAGCGCCTCGATCGCTCGCGGGCCCCTCGCCACCACCCGGCGCCGGGCCCGGCGGGCCCGGCTCGTGGCCGGTGCGTTCGGCGTGGCCGCTGCCGCCGCCCCGGCCGGGGCGGCCACCACCGCGCTGCTCGGCGTCGGCCT
>JBPEXC010000188.1:0-3909 GCA_052032035.1 Acidimicrobiales bacterium
CACCATCGCCCCCGACGCATCGGTCGAGCGGTCGCTCGACACCACACCCTGCATCCGGAACGTGTCGTCGCCGAGGTCGGCTCGCTGGGCCACCGCCTCGTCGACGTTGAGGAAGTAGACCCGGGCGCTGGTCAGGGCCTGGGTGAGGACGAACCCGAGGGCGCCGACGACGACGGCGACGAGGAGCCAGTTGCGGACGCGGGCGCCGCCGCCCGAGCGACCGGCGCGACCGCCGCTCGGGGAGTCGGGGGTGAGGTCGAGGTCAGTCAAGGAACCGGCGCTTCTCTGCGGGCAGCTGGGCCGCGAGGGCGCGGCCCCGCCGCACGAGGTGGGCGGCGTAGGCGATCAGCGTGCCGAACACGATGACGTAGCCGGGGATCGTGTATTCCCATCCCATCAGGCACCTCCGGGCTGGAGCTTGGTGGCACCACCGGCGTCGCCGCCGTCGGCCGAGCGCTCGGCTCGGCGTTCGGCCAGCGCAGCGTCGAGCTGGTGGGCGTCGAGTTGGTCCTCCATCCATGCCACCCGGAAGCGGTGCATGACCAACCAGGCGAACGCGGCGAGGGCGAACAGGGTGCCGAGGAACCACGAGAAGTACATGAGCCCGGAGATCTGCGTGTCGCGCGGGTCGAGGGTGGAGGTCTGGTGGAGGCTGCGCCACCACTGCACCGAGTAGCGCACGATGATCAGGTTGGCGAAGCTGACGATGCCGATCACGGCCGCTCGTCGGGAACGGGCCACCGGGTCCATCTCGAGGCGACGGACCACCAGGTAGCCGAGGTAGAGGATCATCGACACGGCGGTGGAGGTGAGGCGGGGGTCCCAGGTCCAGTAGGCGCCCCAGGTCGGCTTGCCCCACAGCATCCCGGTGATCAGGGTGAGACCGAGGAACACCACGCCGACCTCGGCCGAGGCGCCGGCGAACAGGTCCCAGAACCTCGAGCCGTTGCGGAGGTGGATGATCGAGCCGACGAAGGTGATCGAGAACGCGACGTAGAGCGACATCATCGCGGACGGCACGTGGACGTAGAACAGCCGCACGGCGTCGCCCTGGGTGATCTCGGGCGGCGAGATCACCAGCCCGAACGCGAGGGTGGCGGCACCGAGGACGAGGGCGAGCACCCCGATCACGCGGGTCGCCTTCGAGCCGGTGCCGACGGGGATCTGGGTTGCGTCGCCGACCGCGGTCGGGTTCGTCATGTCGTCTCCACCCTCAGGTTTCGTCCAGTACGGGACCGAACAGCAGGATTCCTGCGGTCAGGTAAAGCGCCGCGAAAGCCCCGAGGACTCCGACCCAGGACCAGCCCTCCCCCACCGGGCCGAACAGGGCCGACTCGGTGGCCCTGGCGGCGCCGAGCACGACGGGCGCCAGGACCGGGAGGACGAGGAGCGGGGTGAGGGTGTCACGCACCCGCTGGCCCGCTCCGAGCGCTCCGTAGAGGGTACCGGCGGAGGCGACGCCGACCGTCGCGCACACGGCGGTGACGACGAGGAGCACCACACTGGCGACCGGGGGTCCGTAGAGGACGAACGCGCCGATGCCGAGCACCACCTCGAGCGCCACGAGCTGGGCGGCGACGGCGGCCGCCTTGCCGAGGAACACGCCGCCCGGCTCGACCCCGGCGAGGTGGAGGGCGTCGAGGTTGCCGTCGGCGGCCTCGACGGCGAACGACCGGTTGACCGCGAGCAGCGCCGAGAACACCACGGCCAGCCAGAACAGGCCGGGGGCGACGTGTTCGAGCACGGCTCGCGACGGCACCCCCTCGCCGAGCGAGACCCGGGGCTCGGGCGACAGGGCGAACCCGAACAGCACCAGCACGAGCAGGCCGAAGGGCAGGATCTGCACCGTGACGACCTTCGACGACCGCTCGATCCGCAGGTCCTTGGCGGCGATCAGCGCAGCGTCGCGCCACAGGGTCGGCGAGCCCGACGTGCCGACGGCGCGAGCCCGGCCGCTCATGCCGCCTCCCCCCGCCCCTCGATCGAGCCGCCGACGATCGTGACGACCCGATCGGCGAGGGCCTCCGCCCGATCGAGATCGTGGGACGCCAGTACGACGGTGGCGCCCGCGACGGCAGCGGATCGCACGAGGCGGTCGACCAGGTCGCGCCCGGCGGGGTCGAGGCCGCCGTGGGGTTCGTCGAGGAGCCACAGCGCCGGCCGGCGGCACAGCAACACGGCGAAGGAGGTGCGGCGTCGCTGCCCCGCCGACAGGCCGCGAACGGGCACGTCGGCCAGTCGGCCGTCGAGGCCGAGTTCGGCGAGCGCCGGCGCGATCCGTGCCTCGTCGGCGCCGGCCGCCCGGGTCCAGAAGACGACGTTCTCGACGACGGTCAGGTCGTCGTAGAGCGACGAGGCGTGACCGACCAACCCGACGCTGCGACGCACGGCGCGGCGTCCAGGACGGGTGGTGAGATCGTGGCCGAGCACCTCGGCGGCACCCTGTCGGATCGGGGCCAGACCGGCGCAGACCCGCAGCAGGGTCGATTTGCCCGCGCCGTTCGGCCCCTTCACCACCACGACCTGGCCGGCGTCGACGGCGAGGTCGATCCCGGCCAGGGCGGGGAACGAACCGAGCAGCGAGACGACGCCGTCGAGGAGGATGACCGGTCTGCCCACGGCAGGTCACGATACGGTCTGACCGGGAGCCGACCTCATCCGCGCCTCGGCCGGACGGCCCCGCCCCCTCCGCTCCCGACGCGTCCCCCGAGCACCGCATGTCGCACCGCACCGCAGCCATCATCGGAGCCATCGGCCGCACCCTGATCGGGATGGGGCTGATCGTGCTGGCGTTCGCGGCGTTCCAGCTCTGGGGCACCGGGATCCAGGAGGCCCGAGCCCAGGCCGCGCTCGAGGACGAGTTCGAACAGCGTCAGGCCGAGGTCGCGGCGCTGATGGCGACGACGGTGCCCACTCCGACCACCTCGGTCGACGCCGAGGACGAGACCGACGGCGGCGCCGATGCCGACGCGTCGGGGTCGACGACGACCGAACCCCCGGTGGCGGCCCCCGAGCTCGCCGACATCCTGATGCCCGACCAGGGCGAGGTGCTCGGCACGATCGAGATCCCCTCGATCGGGGTGGAGCGCGAGATCGTGGAGGGCACCGGCCGCGGCGATCTCCAGCGCGGGCCCGGCCACTACCTGGGCACCCCGCTGCCGGGTCAGGCCGGCAACTCGGCGATCGCCGGCCACCGCACGACCTACGGGCAGCCGTTCCACGACCTCGACCTACTCCAGCCGGGCGACGCGATCTACGTCGAGACGCTGCAGGGGCGGTTCCGCTACGAGGTGCTCCCCCAGACCGACGCCGAGGGCAACGAGGTGGGGCACTTCATCGTGCATCCCAGCCAGATCGAGGTGCTCGACGATGTGGGCGACAACCGCCTCACGCTCACCGCCTGCCACCCCAAGTACTCGGCACGGCAGCGCATCATCGTGCAGGCGGTGCTCGCCTCCGAGCCGGCCCCGCTGCTGCCGATCCCGACCGTCGAGTCGGCCAACCCCGAGCTGGCCGACGAGGCGCTCGACGGGGCGGGCGACGGTGCCGACGCGCAGGGCGACGACATGACCAACACCGTCGGCGTCGACGACGAGGCCCTCGACGAACTCGGGTGGAACATGGAGGAGCGCACCCCGACGATCGTGTGGGGCCTGATCACGTTCCTCGTGTTCTGCGTGGGGTGGGTGGCCGCCCGGTGGCGCGAGGCGTGGTGGCCGTGGGCGGCGATCGCCCCCTTCTTCCTGGCGGCCCTCTTCGTCTGCTTCACTCACCTCGACCACATGCTGCCCGCCCTGTGATCGGTGCCCGACCGACTGCCCCCGCCGCCCGGCGGTTGGCGGTCGCCCTCGCGACCGTGACGGTCGTCGGCGCCGCCTGCACCGGCTCGGGCGACGGCGAGGAGTCGGC
>JBPEXC010000189.1:0-3008 GCA_052032035.1 Acidimicrobiales bacterium
GGCCCGGCCCCCTCAGCACCGACGGGTCGGGATCAGCACCGGCTGTCGGACAGCAGCGGGTTGGCGCCGGCGCCGACCCACACGTCGATCTCGGCACCGGTGTCGAGGGGACGGATCTGGAGCGACACCACATCGGCGTCGCGGCGGGCCAGCGCTCGGTCGGCCCCGATCGCCTCGATCCGATACCCCCGACGCTCGAGTTCGTCGGCCAGCGCCGTGCCGACCGCTGCCGCATCGCCGGTCTCGCTGGCGAGGCGGATCGCACGCCGATCGTCGGCGGTGGCCGTCGGCAACAGGTCGCCGGGCAGCGAGATCCCCGAGAGCAGCTCGGCGACCGTCGGGCCGGTCGACGGCTCGGTCTCGATCACCGGGTCGGCGAGGTCGATGATCGGCGGTGCCGTCGGCTCCGCGGCGTCGTCGACATCAGTCTCCTCGACAACGGTCTCCTCGACGGCAGTCTCCTCGACCGGCGGTTCGGTCGCTGCGAGCGGTGCAGCCTCCGCCGGCGGTGCCGTCTCAGCCGCGGGCGCGGTCTCGGCCGCGGGCGCTGTGTCGGCCGCGGGCGCTGTGTCTGCCAGCGGCACGGCGAGCGCCGGGGCCAGCGATCGTTCCTCGGCCCGAGCCTCGATCCGCTGCTGCGACGCCAGCGACTGGGCCGCTCGGCGGTGCATCATTCTCCGATAGCGCAGCCGACGCACGACCTGGACCGCGAGGACCAGGAACGAAACGGCTAGCCACAGCCAGAACACGTAGACAGCGACATCGGCCTCCATGGACGTTCAAGACTAGATCGTTACCCTCGCCACATGGCGGACGATCTGTTCTCCCATGCTGCGAAGCAACGACTCGAGGCCCGAGCCCCCCTCGCGGCCCGGCTCCGGCCCCGATCCCTCGACGAGGTCGTCGGGCAGCGCAAGCTGCTCGGACCGGACGGCACGCTGCGTCGCCTCGTCGACGCCGACCGGTTGTCGTCGGCGATCCTGTGGGGCCCTGCCGGCACCGGCAAGACCACGTTGAGTCGCCTCGTCGCCGAGGCGTCGTCGAAGCACTTCGTGCAGCTCTCGGCGGTCTCGGCGTCGGTGAAGGACGTGCGGGCCGTGATCGCGGAGGCCACCGAGCGCCTCGGCACCCATGGCCAGGGCACGATGCTGTTCCTCGACGAGGTGCACCGCTTCAACAAGGCGCAACAGGACGCGCTGCTCCCGGCGGTCGAGTCCGGCGTGCTCACCCTGATCGGCGCCACCACCGAGAACCCGTTCTTCGAGGTGAACGCCCCGCTCCGCAGCCGCTCGACCCTGTTCCGGCTCGAGGCCCTCGAGCCCGAGGATCTCGAGGTCCTGTTGCGCCGGGGCCTCGCCGCCGAGCGGGCCGAGGGCGACGACGACGCCATCGCCTACCTGGCGTCCCGCGCCGCCGGCGACGGACGCCAGGCCCTCACCACCCTCGAGGTGGCGGTCGCCCTCGCTGCCGCCGAGGCCGAGGCCGGGGGCGCCGACCTCGCCGTCGACGTCCCCCGGGTCACCCTCGCCCACGCCGAGTCGGCCACCGACCTCAAGTCGCTGCGCTACGGCCGCGACGAGCACTACGACATCGTCAGCGCGTTCATCAAGAGCATCCGGGGTTCCGATCCCGACGCCGCCATCTACTGGCTGGCCCGCATGCTGACGGCGGGGGAGGACCCACGCTTCATCGCCCGTCGGATCGTGATCTCGGCCTCCGAGGACATCGGCATGGCCGACCCGATGTCGCTCCTCGTCGCCGACGCCGCCGCCCGCGCCGTCGAGTTCGTCGGGCTCCCCGAAGCCCGGATCAACCTGGCCCAGGCCGTGGTCCACCTGGCGACGGCGCCGAAGTCGAACCGCTCCTACGCAGCGCTCAACGCCGCGATGAGCGACGTGCAGAACCTGCCCGCCGGCGAGGTGCCGATGCACCTGCGCGACGCCCACTACTCCGGTGCCGCGTCGCTCGGGCACGGGAAGGGCTACGCCTCCCCCCACAACGTCGACGACGGCTGGCTCGACCAGGAGTACCGCCCGAGCGAGGTCGCCGACCGCGTCTACTACGAGCCCACCGACCGCGGCTACGAGGGCGGACTACGGTGGGGGGCTCCATGACGATCACCGAATTCGCAGCGGTCGTGGTCGCCCTCGCCGTGGTGGCCACCTCGGTCTTCCTGATCACCGCTGTCAACAATCTGAACAACACGCTGGCCAAGCTGGAATCGACCGCCAACCAGCTGCGCGACGAGGGCATCGGAGCATTCCGCGACCTCCGCCAGCTCGTCGCCGACGCCGACGCCGAACTCGACAAGGTCGATCAGGTGCTCGATCGGGCCGACCAGGCCACGACCGCCATCTCCGAGACGAGCCGCCGCACCCACGAAGCCGTCCAGGACCCGGTGATCCGTTCCCTCGCCGTCGCCTCGGGCACCTCCAAGGTGGCCAGGACCTGGCTGGGACGGAAGCGCAGGACGTCGTGAACTTCCTCGCAGCGTTCCTGTTCCGCCGGTTCCGGTGGATGGCCCTCGGCTGGGTCGTCAAGAACGTCGCCCGGCGAGGGGTGGGCCGCTCGGTCGACCAGGCCGGCGCCGAGGTCAAGGCTCGGATCGACGACCGCCTCCCCGCTCCCGTGCGCTCGGCCGCCGGCAAGGTCGGGGTGGACCTCGCCGACCTGGGCGGGCGCGTCGGGGGCCCGGCCCTCGTCGCTCGCGAGCAGAGCCGCCGCGTGGGCACCGCCGCCGCCGTCACCGCCCGCTCCGGGCGACGGGCCGCCGCCGTGCCCGCCCGCCTCCGCCGCCGGGCCGGCGATGTCGCCGCCGAAGCTCGGCGCCAACTCGACGCCGAGGTCGACGACGCGTCGCGGCGGCTCCGGTCCCAGGCCGCCGGCCGCGCTGCCGGCCCGGCCGCCGCCACCGAGGCACTGCTCGACCTGCGTCGCGACGCCGGGCGTGCGGAGGGGCCCCTGCCCGAGGTGCCCGACGCGGTCGCGGGGGGGGGGGGGGGGGGGGG
>JBPEXC010000019.1:0-2703 GCA_052032035.1 Acidimicrobiales bacterium
ACCAGGCGGGTCCGGCGTCACCGTCGGCCGGGTCGGCCGGCGTCGCGTCGGTCACCAGCGACAGCCACTGCGGATAGGTCGCCAGGTCGGTGACGACCGGCGTCACCTGCTCGGGTGGGGCGGCGATCGACGCGATGATGCTCGTTTCCACCCCAACGTTCTACCCTCGCTCGGGTGAGCCTGCGTACCCGGACGGTCCGTGTCGACCACGATCTCGACGCCTTCGCGATCGGGAGTCGTTCGGGGCTCCTGTGGCACGACGGCGACCTCGTCCTCGCCGGTGTCGGCGAGGCGGCGCGACTGCCGATCGAGCGGCCCGACGGCGCGGCCGCGGCGCAGGCGTCCCTGGCTGCGCTGGTCGGCGACGACGACGTTCGACGACCGGGCACCGGTCCGCTCGCGTTCGCCGCCCTGCCCTTCGATCGCACTGCAGCCGGCGAGCTGCTGGTGCCGCGCCTCGTCGTCGGCCACGACCGAGATGGGCGGCGCTGGTTGACCATCACCGGGGATGGAGACGCAGCCTTCTCGGAGGCAGAAGTGACGGCAGCGCTGGCCGAGGCGGTCGCCGTGGGGGAGCGGGCGGTGCCCGAGGGGGCCGAGCCGACGTCGCTCACCCTCCAGTCGCCGCTGCCGCCCGAGTACTGGCGCGACGAGGTGGTGGCGCCGGTGCGCGACCGGATTCGCGACGGTGAACTCGACAAGACGGTGCTGGCACGCGAGCTGCGGCTGACCACCAACGCCCCGATCGATCCGGCGCAGGTGCTCGCTCGGCTCCGGCAGCGCTATCGCACCGCCCTGCTGTTCGCCGTCGACGGCTTCGTCGGCGCGTCGCCCGAGATGCTGGTGGCCCGCAGCGGCGATGTCGTGCGGGCCCACCCGCTCGCCGGCACCGCGCCCCGCGGCGCCGACCCGGCGGCCGACGCACGCGAAGCCGCCGAGCTGTTGGCGTCGACGAAGAACCGGTGGGAGCACCGCATCACGATCGACTGGTTGCTCGACACCCTGCTGCCGTTCTGCTCCTACGTCGACGCAGAACCGGAACCGACGATCGTCACCCTCACCAACGTCCACCACCTCGGTACCCGGGTCGAGGGCCGGCTGTCGAGCCCGGCGGCGTCGGTGCTCGAACTGGTGGCCGCGCTCCATCCGACCCCGGCGGTCGGCGGGCGACCGCAGGCCGACGCTCTGCAGCTGATCGAGGCGTTCGAGCAGGCCGATCGAGGTCGCTACGCCGGGCCCGTCGGCTGGGTCGACGGCGCCGGCAACGGTTCGTTCGCGGTCGGGCTGCGGTCGGCGGAACTCAACGAGCCGACGGCCGACGAGGGCGAGTGGGTGAGCCGTTTCTTCGCCGGGGTCGGCGTCGTCGGCGACTCCGACCCGGCCGCCGAGCTGGCCGAGACGCGCGCCAAGTTCGAGACGATGCTCGGGGCCCTCGTCAAACCCTGAAGCCGGCGTCGTCTACATCGCGAGCATCGAGCCGAGCATGACGGCCGCCATGATGAGCACGAGCGGCGCCGAGAATTGGACCACGAATCGCGCCAGATCGATGTCGAACGGCTCGTCGTCGAGCGCTGCGGCCGAGCCGGGCGAGGACGGCTCGGGGGTCTGCCCCGCCCCGGTGTCGCCGGACCGGAGGAGCGTGTCCGCGGCCCAGTTGACGAGCTGCATCTGATCCAGGTCGCCGCCCCGGTCGGGGTGCAATTCCCGGGCCAGTCGACGGCGAGCCGTGAGGATCTCGTCGGTGTCGGCACCCTCGTCGAGTCCGAGCACTCCCAGACATGCACGCCGCGAGATGTCCACACAATGAACGCTACCAGCCTGGTCGAAGCTGCGCGGAGCCGACCGCTGTGGTCCCCAGGCGGTTCCCCAGGGGAGTCTGGGGGGAGTCCCGCATGGCCGGCGGGGAGGGCGAGGTCGAGGATCGACCCATGACCGATCACTCCTGGGCTCCGCCGTCGGGGCCGCCGACACGCCCCGCCACCCGGCCCTCGGCCGTGCCCCCGATGCCGCCGCCTCCAGTGCCGCCGCCTCCGACGCCGCCGCCCCCGGGCCCACCTGCCCCGACGACGCCGGCCACCGCCGCTGCGGTGCCCTTCACGTTCGGCTCCGAGGTGTTCCTGCGCACCGCCGGGCTCGGGTTGGTGGTCCTCGCCGTGGCGTTCGTCGTGTCGACGGTCTTCCGACGCGGCTGGGTCGGGCCCGAGCTGCAGCTCGCCGCCGCCGTCGGGGTCGGTGGCGGGCTGCTGGCACTCGGACGCTGGTTGCACGCCCGGGACCCCGGCTGGGGCAACGCCGTGGCGGCCGGCGGCGTGCTCGCCCTCGCCGCCACGGCCGCCTCGAGGCTCTTCGTCGATCAGCTCGGCGTGGTCACGGCGCAGGGAACGCTCGCCGCCGTCGCGGCGATCGGGATGTGGGTCGCCTGGCACCACCGCAGCGCGATGATCGCCAACGCCACGATGCTCGCGGTGGCGGTGGCCTCCTTCGTCGTCCCGGGACGCCTCGACGCGGTCGGCATCACCGCCTGGGCGATCGGGCTGGTCGGAGCCGGGATGTCGGTGGCGCTCGCCGCCGGCCTCCGCACGAGCCGCCTGGTAGCACTCGGTGTCGGCGCCGTGCTGGTGCCGATCGCAGCCGAGCGGGTGGTGTCGGGATCGCCGGACGCCCTCCTGATCGGCGCCGTCGGTGCCGTGTTCGCCGTCGGGG